>CALKXD010000205.1 GCA_938003855.1 uncultured Granulosicoccaceae bacterium
ATTGGGGAAGACTAGTGATAAGCCGTTATGCCGGAGCAGCATCGGACACTTTATCGAACCCTTAACTTTTTCTGCCTGCTACTATATTTACGTCAACGCAATCAATAGCTGCGGCGTATTTTTTTGGGTGTCAGGCAAACACAGAAGACCCGCTTAGCCGGAAGGATGAATTCATCAGCCCATCAGATTAATTGGCGTGTTAACGGACGCTTCGCGGCTTTTGAAATTATCTGCCGCCAATGATGTCTATTTCACGCTATCGATCCAACAAATCTATACGGCGCGCTTGCACAGACTGGCTTCCAATATCCTGTCACACTGCCGGCTTGTCTTGCAGCGGATTCATGGGGATCTCGAGCCCACAAGCTGCGACCCGATATGCAATTAGAGGCATCCTGTACTGCCCGGCACTGAGACGCTCATACGCCTTAGTTAACCCTAGGCTGGATATTCCGGCCGTTCTTACAGGCGATCAGCCGAGTTCAAGCGTACACACTGCAAAAATACTGTCCAGAGTTGCCTCAGGGGGGATTCCTTTGTACATCCGCGCTGTCTCAAAAACCGGCTGTAACCCGGCATTTGCAACCAAGGCCATCGCTTGCCCGTTAGGCTCCGGCACATCGATAACTATATTTTCCGCCCCGACCCTGGCGCACAAGCCCATAAGCAACCGCGTAGCCGAAGTTGCGTCCGGCGCTAACAGCGGGCCAATTTTGTAGTCCTTGATGCAGCGTCGTATCGTGCCAGCCGCGACAATGACCGCACCAGCGGCATTCCGTTGTTCCAGCAACAGGGTTTGTCGGTTATCGGTATTACCGAACCAGTGACTGAGGTACTTTCTTCGTTCTACACCGCCCAACGATCGATCAAGTTCGACCAGTTGATCCAGGTCAGCCGGTAAGACAGGGCGCACTACGGTATCACCATCCTGCGGCATTACTTCAGCCTTCGACCAGTGTTCAGGCACACGCCCGCTAAAACGGATATTTCTATACGCGAGTTCAAAACCGGACTTGCGATAGTTGTCCTGCTGATCGACGACACCGTCGAGTGCCACTGTGCAACCCGCGAGATAATTGATTCCCGCCTGCCACACAGCCCAACCTAACCCTTTACCCCGATACTCGGACAAACAGAGATACAGCCCCAGAAAGCCGTACCCCGGTCCACCACTGATGCTGCCTTGCCTGATCACAGAGACACCAGCAACCGGCCGGTCATCCACAATGGCTACAAAAAAGCCATCGGGATCGGCGGCGTAAAACGCTGCGGCATCGTCGAGTCCGGGGTTCCATCCTTCCGCGGCCGCCCACTCGAGTAACAGGCTGACTTCATTTTCAGCGGCGTTCCTGCAAAAAGGTTTTGTCCGGTTGTCCAGGGTTTCTCTCCGATGATTGTCGCGCAGTTTACTTCCAGTTTGACATGAAAGGATCAAGTCGGCAAAAATGGAGCGCCATCGCATTCACATCCCACTGTTTCGCATTCTGACAGTTAGTCTGCGCGAGAATAATTGATGACAGACAACACGCTCGAGCTGACTAACGTCACCAAACGATTTGGTCGCAACGTCGTCGCTGTGGATAATTTCAACGAGTACTTCGAGTCGGGAAGCTACATCTGCCTGCTTGGACCGTCTGGGTGTGGGAAAACCACTACGTTACGCATGATTGCCGGCCACGAATCCACAAGCAGCGGTGATATCCTACTCGGCGGCAAAAGCATCATCGCCCTGCCACCCGCCAAGCGTGGCACAGCGATGATGTTCCAAAACTACGCGCTGTTCCCGCACCTGAGTGTCCAGGACAACGTTGCGTTTAGCCTGAAGATGCAAAAAGTCGCCAAAACAACCAGACATCACAAGGCCCGCGAGTTACTCGAAATGGTGCACATGGACAGCTTTGCAGACCGGTTGCCCGATCAACTATCCGGTGGGCAACAGCAACGTGTGGCGCTCGCTCGTGCGTTGATAACAGAACCCGCGGTTTTGCTACTGGACGAACCACTCTCTGCCCTCGACCCGTTTTTACGAATCAAAATGCGCAGCGAGCTGGCACGACTGCAAAGCGAACTTGGCATTACCTTTGTCCACGTCACGCACAGTCAGGATGAAGCACTGGCCCTTTCAGATCGGGTGGTGCTGATGAACAATGCCGTGATCGAGCAATCCGGCACACCGGATGAAATATTCAACAAGCCGCAAACAGAATTTGTCGCCCGCTTCATGGGGGGTCACAACGTCGTGAGCATGGGAGACAAATCCTATGCCTTGCGGACCGACAAGACACGCTTGTCATCGAATACAACCGAATGGCCCGGTAGCATCAGCCACACCGAATTCCTGGGTCGTTCGGTCGAAATTGTCGTATCCCGCGATGGCCACGCAGACATCACCGCAACACTGACTGACGAAGAATTTCGCCAACACACATGGATTACCGGTGATGCCGTCGGCGTACACTGGAACAGTACCGATTTGCACGCATTAACCTGACTCAATCAAGCCTACTAAAGAGAGAAATACAGTGAAGAAACAGGACAATAGCAGTTCCATCACCGAGGTCGGCCGGAAGCGTCGAACCTTCCTGAAAACCGCGAGTGCTGCGGCGGTAGCTGCCGGCACCATTACCGGCGCACCGATGATTTGGGCACAGAACATCAAAAACGTCACTTTGCGACAATTTGGTACCGGCGTCTCAAACCTTAACGATGTGGCTACCAAGGTCAAAGAAGATCTGGGCTTTACGCTCGAAATGACCGCCCTTGACTCCGATACTGTGGCACAGCGCGCTGCCACACAGCCGAAATCTTTTGACATAGCGGACATAGAGTACTGGATCTGCAAGAAAGTCTGGCCTGCGGGCAACCTGCAGCCAATGGATACCACAAAGATCACTAACTACGACAAAATAGTGGGTATCTTCCGCAACGGAAAATTGAATCCGGATAGCGTCATCGCACAGGGCACCGCACCACACAGTGTTGGTTTTGTGGACGGACCCGACGGCAAAGAGTTTGTAGATAACGAATCCGGCTGGATGACCCTGATCCCGACCATCTACAACGCTGACACACTGGGCATTCGCCCCGACCTCATTGGCCGCGAGATAAACACCTGGGCTGAGTTACTGAACCCGGAGTTCAAAGGCAAGGCATCCATCCTCGATATATCCTCCATCGGAATCATGGATGCGGCGATGGTTTGCGAAGCAATGGGTGAAATCACCTATGGCGACAAAGGCAACATGACGCGCGACGAAATCGACAAGACAATGGCGATCTTCACCGAAGCCAAGAAGAACGGACAATTCCGGGCGTTCTGGAAGTCTTTTGATGAGAGTGTCAACCTGATGGCCTCAGGCGAAGTCGTCATTCAATCTATGTGGTCACCGGCGATAACCGCCGTTCGTTCAAAAGGTATTCCATGTGTGTACCAGCCTTTGAAAGAAGGTTACCGATCATGGGGGGGCGGTCTCGGGCTTTCAAAGAACCTGTCAGGCCTCGAGCTCGATGCTGCCTATGAGTACATAAACTGGTACTTGTCAGGTTGGGTTGGCGGTTATCTGATGCGACAGGGCTACTACTCAGCCGTACCAGAGACCAGCAAGAACTTCATGTCTGAAGACGAATGGGGTTTCTGGTTCGAGGGCAAAGAATCCAAAGGCGAAATCGTCAACCCGCAAGGCGTTGTGATGGAGCAAGCCGGAGCCGTACGAGATGGCGGTTCGTTCGAGGAGCGCATGGGTCGCGTTGCCTGCTGGAATGCCGTCATGGACGAAAACCAGCACATGGTCAGAAAGTGGAACGAGTTCATCGCCGCCTGATCCAGTAGTAGAATAACTGGCCACACTCCGCACCGCTCACTTGTCATTATTAGGCAAGTGAGCGGTTCGGCTATTCACCTACTACCGATCGACGCTCCATGAACACCATTAAAAGCTGGTTTCTGGTATCGCCATTAGTGCTGGTACTAAGTTGCTTTCTTGTGTTACCAGTCATCGCCATTGTTGCGGTCAGTTTTTGGGAATCGAGCGCTTACAGCTACAGCCCCGCGTTTATTCTAGAGAACTATCAATATCTGTTAACTTCCAATGTAACTCTCAGTGTGTACCTTAAAACACTGAAATTTACGCTGATCACCTGGGCA
>CALKXD010000206.1 GCA_938003855.1 uncultured Granulosicoccaceae bacterium
ACAATAATGTCAGACAAACCATCGCCGTTGACATCCCCAGCCCATCCAACTGATTCACCCAAATTATCCGACGCGCCTGAACCAACAATCGTAAATCCCTGATCAGGTTCCGCCACAACTCCTGTACTGCTGTCTGGCTCAATATCAACTAGATCGACAGAATTCCCATCCTCCTTGCCATAAACTACGAATCCGATTCCTTGACTACCTAACGACACCTCGGCCCTGTTAGCTCCAACCAGAACGTCATCCAAGCCATCCCCATTTACGTCGCCAGTACCACTCACAGCAAAACCCGCTTGATCTCCTTGAGCACCCACAACTTCATTAGACAATTGTCCAAATATTGCAAATCCTTGGGTATTGTTGTCCTCCTGAACATCGGATAAATCTACAGAGCTCCCATCCTCCTTACCAAAGACTACGTAAGCTGCGCCAGCGTCAATTCCGTTGGTATCATCGGCTCGCGCACCAATGATCAAATCAGCTAGACCATCGCCGTTAACGTCTCCCGCAACCCCTACGCTATAACCAGAACGATCTCCGAGGCTTTCTCCTCGAATAACAAAGCCACTATCATCCTCATCTGACTCAAGATCACTTAAATCAACCGTGGCGGTATCGCTCTTTCCAAAGATCACATAGCTTGCACCAATATTTGGCGCATAGTTTGATTCGGCGTCATAATCCGCCCCGTGCGCGCCAACGATTAAATCAGCTAACCCATCACCATTAATATCCCCCGCCCCGCTCACACTAAAGCCCATATTAGAACTTGTTTCGTTAGTAGTTATTGCGAAACCCCCACTTCCTGCCGCATTAAGATTGTTTAAATCGACAAACTCGTTGTCTGCTTTGCCGAAAACCACATAGGCTCCACCGACATCTCCGCCAAAACCCACGATTAAGTCGGCAAAGCCATCACCGTTAACATCACCGGCGTTACTTACACTCTGTCCAAGTTGATCTGTCAGGAATCCCGCCCAAATAGTAAAACCGGTGTCTTCTATATCCTCATTGACTATAGGGTGCGGGTCATCATTAGTAATAGTGCCAATGGCGGTTGCGCTGTTGGTACTATCTTTTTCATCTTCAAAGCTAAGAGTGAAATTTTCTGCTTCTTCAAAGTCCGCGTCGCCACTAATCTGCAGGGTTATTTGCTGAGTGGTTTCTCCGTCACTGAAGGTAACCGAACCAGAAGGTAGTGCCCCACCAAAATCAGTAGCGTCAGCCGTGCCCGCAGTAATCTGATAGTTAAAAAATTGGTCTGGGCCAATATTGCCGTCTCTAGTCAAAATAAAGGTTATGTCTGCCGTTCCACTATCTCCTTCGGCAATGACAACGTTTTCCACGCTAACAGTTGGCCTTGGAGTAATTGCTGGCGTGTCTGAATCTGAACTTTGATTGTTTACCTCGCCTGAGTCGTCCGTTACCCTCAACGCGATCGCATCTAGGGACCCACCTGCATTGATCACATCGATCCCGGCTTGTGTCAGGTAAACACTACCCGACTGATCGAGGGTGTAGTGAGTCGTCGGCGTCGTGAAGTCCACCGTCAAGGTATCTCCGACGTCCTCATCATCTGTCACATAGGTGCCCGCTAGGCTTACTCCCGCGGTTAAGGGTAGCTCATCTTCTATAAAGTCATTCGCCGTCACCGTCAGCGTCGGCGCATCGTTCGCCGGCGTCACTGACGGCCCCCCCAACAGGAAACCTTCTCCGTCTTGGTGACCGTCATTGGCGACCAGTCTAAAATCTGGCAAGTCCTCACCACGGTTCACCAGCGCCAGACCCGACGCCGTTAAGGTCACGTTGCCTAAGTCATCGAGCGCGTAGTTATCGGTATCGCTCAGCGTCACGCTGACCGGCGAGCCTTCTGCATCGTTCGTCGTGTAGGTCACAACCATCGCGCCTTCGAGAACGCCACTGTCTTCAGTGAAGTTGTTGACCTGGTCAACAATACTCAGGGTCGGCGGATCGTTCACACCGTTAATGGTGATATAGATGGTGGTTTCGGTGCCATCGTTGGCCGTTAAGGTAAAGTTATCTTCCAGCTGCTGACCCTCATCAAGAGATAACACCTCTTGGTTATCGGGGTACAGAAGGTAAAACCACAGAGTCGGAACATCGCCAAAAAGGATCTCAGTAAATTCCTGTGAATATTGAAATGAACCATAATTGGTTGTTCCAGATTGATCATCCAAAAACGCAGGCGAATCGCCACTGTCGATATCAGTAATTTCGATCCGACCAAATCTCGCTGGGTAATTACTTGAATCAATCAAATCGCTGGGATCAGGATTAGCAAAAAAATCGGCGGTCACTTCAACGCTCAGATCACCCGTGGCTATTGGAAGATCCTCGTTGCCATTTATGATGATGGTGACATCCTGAGTCGTAACACCATCGGCATTGGTCAGGGTAAAGCGGTCTGTTAGCTGCACACCATCGTCCAGCTCTTGTACCGCCGTTTGGGTATTGTCGGCTGTGTAGACCCAGTCGCCGTTAGCCGCTACAGACAAGATACCGTAGCTGCCATTTAAATCGCCCGCCTGAAACTGGTCTTCACCGTCATCACCGCCAGAGGCTCTTAGACTGCCACTGGCTGTCAGAGTCGATGGGTCGTCGTCCTCAGCCACCTCAGCGCTGATATCCCCGATAATGTTCGGCGTGTCATTCACCGGCGCCACTATAAAGTCCGCTGTCGCATCCACCCGTAACCCGCCAGCATCCTGCGCCGTAAAGGTCAGAGTCTCCGTACCATTAGCGTTCAAGGTCGAACTGATGGTGGCGATACCATCAACAATACTCACGCGGATATTCGTATTACCCGAGACGCTGAACTCCAGCTCACTATCCGGGGTTTCTTCATCGGCAAAGATGGTATTTAAATTAATACTGTAGTCCGCAAAGTCTTCCTGCAGATCCTGATCATCAAGAACGCCCGCCGTTGGACTGTCATTTACCGCAGTTACAACGGGGCGGTCGCTTCCATTCGACGACAAGGCCGGTGTGCCGTTATCCGTAACCGTCAGATCGATCCTATCCAACGCACTGCCCGCATTAATTGCCTCTATGCCCGCTTGCGTCAGTAAAACCTGTTCGTTTTCTGTATCCAGTAGGTAGTGTCCATTCAGATTCGTATCCGAAGTAAACGCCACCGCTAACTCATCGCCGTCACCAAGATCGTCCGTCACATAGACGCCAGCTACAGAGGTTCCCGCAACCAACCCGCCCGCGTCTTCCCTAAAGTTATTCGCCGTTACCAGGATCGTCGGAATGTCGTTAACCGATGTCACCGACGGATCCAAATTAGCTGCCGTACCGTCAACCCTGCCGTCGTTCGGCGTCAGCGTAAACGCCGGCAGATCCGTCCCCGCATTCACCAGCGCCAGGCCAGCAGCCGTCAACGTCACGTTCCCAACACCATCCAGCGCGTAATTCGTCTCATCCGACAGCGTCACGCTGACCGGCGACCCTTCTTCATCACTCGTCGTATAGGTCGCAACCACCGCGCCTTCGAGAACGCCGCTGTCTTCCGTGAATTGGTTCGTGCCCGTCACCGTCAACGTCGGCGCATCGTTAACTGGATTAATTTCCAAAGTCGCCGTCGCCGAAATGCTCTCGATGCCGTCGGAGATGTCATAGGTGAAGCTAACAGAAGTGTCATCGTCTACGGCAGGTACATAGCTCCAATTGCCATCCCCATCTGGCCCAGATAACTCGCCATTACCGCTGTCGATAGACAGATTTTGTGCCGTTAAATTATTGCCCTCGATATCCGAAGCATTGGCCAGCAAATCCGCCTGAGTGATGGTGAGCGGATCTGAGTCTTCTGTAATAACATCCAACACCACCGCCGAGGTAATGGGTGCATCATTGCTGCCGATAATAGTGATCTGAATAGTGGATTCGGTACCGTCCAAAGTTTGCACTCTAAAGCTCTCTTGCAAACTGTCACCGATATTGAGCGCGTCAAAGGCACTGTTAGCGGTAAAGCCCCAATTTCCGGCCGTATCAATAGTTAGCTGGCCAAGGCTGCCAACTGTCGTCGATTCAATAAAGGCATCTTCACCGTTGTCGACATCAGCGATGCTTAGGACGCCATTTGCGGATAGCGAATCGTTTTCTTCTGTGAGTATCTCGCTGGCACTATCTACAGTCGCGGGGTCATTAACGGCATTAACCACCAAATTAATCACGACTTCCGAGCTGAAGCCTTGACTATCCAACACCTGAACAACAAAGCTATCGGTCCCGTTGAAATTGGCATTGGGGTTATATATCCACTGCCCCGTAGCGCTGTCTATGCTGGCCGCACCATTTTCGGGATCGGTCAGAAGAGTAAATGGGGTTGCTGCCAGAATATCCGGATCAGCAACCTGGAGTTGAGCACGGAACTCGGTATCTTCGTCTGCAGTTGCGCTGTTACCAGAGACCACTACTGCGCCGCCATCCTCTGAGGCCTGCACACCAATACTGATATCAATATCAGTGGTAAAACCCTGAGCGTCCGTCACCGAGAGCACAAAACTGTCGTCGCCGTGGTAGTTGTCGTCGGGCGTATAGGTCCATTCGCCGGTCTCGGCATCGACTGTGACCACGCCGTTCTCGGGCGAGGTGACTATGGCAAAGGGCGCATCGGCGAGTCCGTCGGGGTCGTTAACCTCGAGTGTCTGCGTCAAGGGCGTGTCTTCTTGCACCTCGTAGGCAGTGACTGAATCTATCT
>CALKXD010000207.1 GCA_938003855.1 uncultured Granulosicoccaceae bacterium
ATACGTTTATCTGTGTGTCGATGCAGCACCGTTCCTGCTTTATTGAATTGGGGCAAAAACGTCGCTTTCAAGCAACGTACGAACCGCGTCTGGTATTGTTTGCATTTGATGATGGTTACTGACACCGTTATGTTACATATCTGGTTCAGTTATGAACGTCCTTTGATCGTCGGTCGCTCTACCCATCTGCAACAATACACACCGACCTCTCACCAGCGCCGACAGCGATAGCCGGCAATGACGACGCTGGGCGCTAGTTCATGTACATTCCGCCGTTGACGTGCAGTGTCTGGCCAGTGATGTAATCGGCTTTATCAGAGGCAAGAAACGCCACCATATGAGCTATCTCAGCTGGCTCTCCTAACCGTCCAAGTGCAATCTCTTTTTGCAAGCTATCCCGCTGCGCCTCTGGCAACGCATTGGTCATGTCTGACACTATAAACCCGGGGGCAACTGTGTTGACCGTTATATTGCGAGAGCCAACTTCACGAGCCAGTGACTTGCCAAACCCGATAATCCCGGCCTTCGCTGCCGCATAGTTACTTTGCCCGCCATTACCTGTTACGCCGACCACCGATGCAATGTTGATTATTTTACCTCGTCTTGCCTTCACCATGCCACGCAAGCATGCCTTACACATGTGATAAATCGACGACAAATTTGTGGCAATGACGTCATCCCATTCATCGTCTTTCATTCGCATCAGGAGATTGTCACGAGTGATACCGGCGTTGTTCACCAACACGGTGATCGCTCCATGCTGTTCAGCAACACCTGCCAGCACGCTCACAACCTGAGCTTTGTCGGATACGTCCAGCACCACCCCGTGTCCCTTAACGCCATTGGCACTAAAGCGGTCGGTGATTGCCTGCGCACCAGCCTCTGAGGTAGCACTTGCAACCACGGTAGCGCCTTGCGCCGCCAACTCATCAGCTACTGCCGCACCAATCCCGCGACTACCGCCGGTTACCAATACAATTTCATTACTCAACATCGCTTTTCTCACTGTTCAGGGAGGTGATCGCTTTTTCCAGCAGCGCCGGAGTTTCCAGCGGAAAACCTGCAATTGATTTATCGATTCTTTTTCCCAACCCTGTGAGCACTTTACCGGGCCCGAACTCATACATGGATTCAACCTCTAATTGCTTCATTTTCTGCACCGTACCGGTCCAGTTAACTGGGCTGACAACATGCGCTTTGAGGGAATCCGTCAGGGCGGTAATATCTGTCGGTGGGGTCGCGCTGGCATTTTGAATAACCGGGATTGACGGCATCACAAACCCTGCCTGATCAATCGCTTCTGCCAGTTCATCTCTGGCGCCTTGCATCAAGCTGGAATGATTAGGAACAGACACCGGCAGCATCATTGCCTTACGTGCGCCTTTCTCCCGCGCACGCTCACAGGCATTCTCCAGCGCGGCAAGATGACCGGATATCACCACTTGACCGGGGGCATTAAAATTTACCGCTTCAACCACGGCATCCGCCGTTGTTAAAGATTCACAAAGCGCGACAACCGTATCGTCGTCCATACCAATCAGGGCTGCCATGCCGCCTACACCAGGCTCAACGGCAGAGGCCATCAGACGACCGCGCAATTGCACCAGCTTTAATCCTTCTGCAAAACCAATTGCGCCGGCCGCTGTCATTGCGGTGTATTCACCAAGACTGTGTCCACCCATGACTTCTGGCACAGGTAACTCCAGAGTCTGCCACAGACGCCACAAAGCAATGCTGCTTACATACATCACCGGCTGCGTGACTTCGGTTTGCCGCAACTGCTCTTCCGTGCCGTTTTGCACCGTATCCCAGACATCGTAACCGAGTACCTCAGACGCCTGCTCGAAGGTGGGCAGTATGGACGGATGCAACTCGGCAAGGTCGCTTAGCATACCGCTGGACTGGGATCCCTGCCCCGGAAAAACCGCTGCCCTTATCATATTCAGGTCTCGCTGTGGGTTAAGTGTATTGAGCTGCTACAGTCGCAACAATGCGGCGCGACTGATCAGTGTCACAACCGGTAGCCCGGCACCAGCCGTCGGGCTACCGGAACTAGGGTTTCAGTACATCAGCCATGGTGTATAAGCCGGGTGGCTGCCGCCCGACCCAGGCTGCTGCGCGAATCGCGCCGCGTGCAAACGTCATCCGATCGGTGGCCTTGTGGGTGATTTCAAGACGCTCTCCCTGCCCGCAGAACATCACCGTGTGCTCGCCAATTATATCGCCCGCACGAACGGTCGCAAAGCCTATCGCACCCTCCGGCCGCTCACCGGTTATGCCCTCACGACTATAGACGGCACACGTTTTCAAATCGCGGTTTTGCCCCTGCGCCACGGCCTCCCCCATACTCAAGGCGGTACCGCTCGGTGCATCAACTTTGTGGCGATGATGGGCTTCGGTAATTTCCACGTCATACTGTGGTCCCAGCATGCGAGCCGCCATGGTCAATAGCTCGAGACTTAGCGTCACGCCAACACTATAGTTGGTAGCAAACACCACCGCCGTCTCCCCGGCAACCTCCCGCATAAGGAGTTTGTCATCATCAGTCAGGCCAGTGGTACCGATAACCAGCTTTTTATCGTGCTCAGCGGCGTACCGCAATAGCTGGCGGGTATTCTGCGGACTGGTAAAGTCGACAATGGTGTCTACGGTATCTGCAACCAGTGCAACGTCTGCCACCACCTTTACGCCAACCCCGTTCGAGCCCACCAGTAAACCGGCATCGGTGCCGATTAATTCGCTCTGCGGATGCTCAGTCGCACCACACAACGCTACATCCTCTCGTTCGAGAATGGCCGCGACCAATTGTCGACCCATTCGACCAGCCGCGCCCGCGACCGCTAATCCAGACATACTCGTTACCATTGATCAGGGTGATAGGCGGGCAATATACCATACACAGCAATACCCCTTTTGGAAACGCCGCCTGCCCGTTGTGCAGCCTCGGTCATCGCGTGACGTGTGCAATACGCCTCCTCGTGTCGAAGACAGTTAAACGGTGGCGGTCAACTTAACAGTTGCTGCAACTGCGCTTCATAGAGCACCGTAATCCCGAGCGATTGCGCCTTGGTCAGTTTCGATCCAGCCGCTTCACCGCACACAAGTGCTGTGGTTTTTTTTGAAACCGACGAGGTCACCGATGCACCTTTAGCCTGCAGCCCAGCGGCTATCTCATCGCGATTGATACCGGCAAACTTGCCGGTGATCACATAGGTATTTCCCGCCAGCGAATCATCTGCTTCAGCAGAGCCCGGCAATTCTTCCCACCGCACACCCGCCGCCTGAAGATTGTCGACTTCCTGCCGGTTTTGCGGCGAGGCGAAAAAAGCAACGATCAATTCTGCCATGGTTTCACCAACCCCTTCCACACGCGACGCCGCGCGGGATTGTATATCCGCGCTTTGCAACTGCTGGAGGGCTATCGTGGTCGGGTATTTTTCCAGTAGCCGGTCAACTTCAGCCGGCTTGATTTTCGGGATCGTTGTCAGCATCCAGGTTTTAAGTGCGACGCTCGCGCTCTCATCACTTGCCGAATCGGCAGTAACCTCTGGCAGGTCAGTGGCCTCACGCAGATAGTTGACAATCGTATTGGCGCGTACCTCCCCTATGCCTTCGATACCTCGCGGTACAAAGTACTCGACGTCTGCGTCCATCAACGCTTCCACTGACTCAAAGTGGATAGCCAGCTGTCTCGCTGTAGTCTCACCTACTTCGGGGATGCCGAGCGCATAGAGAAAACGGTTCAGCGTTGTCTCTTTGCTGTTTTCAATCGCCGCCATCAGGTTATCTGCAGCCTTATCGGCAATCAGGTCAAGTTCCAGCAATTGCTCGCGAGTAAGGTGATAAAAATCACTGGGACGATTGACAAGATTTCGTTCCAGCACCTGATCAATAATCTTTTCACCGAGCCCGTCAATGTTCATCGCCCGGCGCGACACAAAATGCTTTAGCGCTTCACGCCGTTGCGCGGTACACACAAAACCGCCCGTGCACTTTGCTACCGCTGCATCGGCACTGCGAAGCACCGGAGAATCACACACTGGGCAACAGGCAGGCAGGGTGATGTCCGCAGCATCTGCCGGACGTTCCGACTCAATGGCACTAACGACTTCCGGGATAACATCACCGGCGCGACGCACAATGACCGTATCACCAACTTTAACCCCCTTGCGTTCAACTTCGTCCATGTTATGCAACGTGGCGTTACTGACCATAGCACCGCCGACAAACACGGGTTTCAACCGCGCCACCGGTGTCAGCGCACCGGTTCGCCCCACTTGAAAATCGACCGATTCCAGCAGGGTGGTCGCCTCTTCAGCGGGGAATTTATGTGCAATTGCCCAGCGCGGCCCTCTGGCAACGAAACCCAGAGCCTCCTGCAACGCAAACCGGTTAACCTTGAACACCACGCCATCGATGTCAAAATCCAACGTCTGTCGTCGGTCCAGTATGTTGTCGTAGTACTGCTGGCACTGCACAATGCCACTTAACAAAGCACTGTTATTACCTATCGGCATACCCATCGACGCCAGCCACTGCAGCGTATCCCAATGAGTATCTGGCAAGGGTTGCTCAGTTTCTGTAACCCCCAGCGAATAGGCAATCAATCGGAGCGGACGGCTGGCAGACACAGACGAATCCAGCAATCGCAAACTTCCGGCGGCAGCATTACGCGGGTTAACAAAAACCTTATGGTTTTTTTTCGCTTGATCTTCGTTCAGTGCAACAAATGACTGCTTGTCGATAAACACTTCGCCGCGCACCTCGATGCGCCCCGCTGGTGCGTCTTCAAGTCTCAATGGTAAACTTTTAATGGTTCGCAGGTTGGGAGTAATATCTTCACCGACCAGGCCGTCGCCGCGCGTCGCTCCCTGCGTAAACAACCCGTCGATGTAGACCAGACTAACGGCTAACCCATCGAGCTTGGGTTCTGCCACGTAGTCCACCGTTGCACTGATAAGCTCATTGGAACTCAACGCCCCGGAACGCACACTGGACTTCAGTCGATCCTTTATGCGCCTATCAAAATCCACCAGGTCTTCTGCTGCAAAGGCATTATCGAGTGACAGCATCGGCATACGATGCTCTACTTTATTGAACTTATCCTGAGCAGGCGCACCAACCCGTAAGGTCGGGCTGTCCGGTGTTTGCAGATCGGGATGATCTTTCTCCAGGGAGACAAGCTCACGAAAATAAACATCGTAGGCTGCATCTGAAATCTCTGGATCATCGAGAACGTGGTAGCGATGATTATGGTGCCGCAGAATCTTCTGCAGCTCCTCTGCACGCCGCCGGGCTGTATCCGGAACCTTTGTTGCCATCGTGAGACCGTTCGTCTTAACCTTGCTTAATATACCGGCTGTTTTGTGTCTTTGCTGGCCGACAATATTTAGAATGGCGGCCGGTTACGGACTACTATTCACACCTGGCCCGACAATCGCGACCGCAACCCAGCCTGCAAACTAGCCGCTTATTTTTTCTGCCCGCTTCTGCCGAAAAACATATTGCTGGATGTCTTCACGCATGTGCTGGATCGTTTGTTTGCTTAGTGTGCTTCGATCAGCATCGCGAAGCTGACCACCGAGTTCCTCCGCTAGCTCTGTGGCTTCACTGATCAGAAAGTCAAATGCTACATCAGCATCCAGGGCAACCGGCAAGCGCATAAACAAGGTTATACCCGGCGTTTGAAAAGCATCCATCGCATCGTGATCAAAACTTCCGGGTTTCAATATATTTGCTATCGAGAAGACCTTATGATTATCGTAGCGGCAATGATAGATCGACATTTTGCCATGCTCGTAGCCATGGTTATCAAACGCAACTTTTAAATTTCTGCCGCTGAATTTCTGATCACGTGGCGCAGTGACATGCACAGTCACAAGTTTTTCTTCAGCTTCGTCAGGTGTTTCAGTGTAAGTGTCGAACTCGGAGGAAAAACGCGTCGATTCATCCTCAGCTGGCCCTTCTGCCGAGTAACTCACGGAGCGCTGACTGGCCTGTTTCACCGCACTGGCAAAGCTCTTTACCGAGTCCATGCTGCCCCGACGGGGTTTAGCACTTTTCTCTTCAAGTGCATCATCGTAGCCATCACCGATATCTACCCGGGTATTGGCGATATCGTCATGGTCACGTGTGGGAATAACGGCGTCCAATTCACCATCAGACAAAAACTCCTCATCATCAGCATAGCCGCTGTGGTCGTAGCCGGGCGCTTCCGATGGGCGGCCGGATATAGGCACACTTAGATCCTCAAGCGACGGATCAAAATCCTGCTCACTGCCCGCTCTTCTATAACCCGAGCGGTCAACATTACGCCGGCCAAGGAAAAACGTTGCCGCAAGCAGCGCAACACCAAGAAGTATCAACATCCACCGGAAAAATTCCATCAGCGTTTCTGTTCCATTAGTGGTTGAACCATATTCATTCTAATACTCTGTTTACTATCAATTCTGGATTTCGTCTGAAGGCTGGACAACTGCATACCGTGCAACTCAGGCAACCGCCAACTCAACCGCTTCGTCAACATCAACTGATACAAGGCGGGACACACCCGGCTCCTGCATGGTGACGCCCATCAACTGGGTACTTAGTTCCATTGTAACCTTGTTGTGGGTAATAAAAATAAACTGCACCTGGCTGGACATCTCGGAAACCATTTTGGCAAAGCGACCAACGTTGGCATCGTCCAGTGGTGCATCGACCTCGTCGAGCATACAGAACGGAGACGGGCGCAGATGGAAAAAAGCAAAAACCAGCGCTACAGCGGTCATCGCTTTTTCACCACCAGACAGCAATTGTATGCTGCTGACACGTTTGCCCGGAGGTCTTGCCATGACAGCTACACCGGCGTCGAGTAAATCTTCACCGGTGAGCTCCAGCATTGCCTGCCCGCCGCCAAACAAACGCGGAAACAATTCCTGAAGTTTGTTGTTCACGACATCAAAGGTTTCACGGAACATGGTTCGGGTTTCACGATCAATTTTATGGATCGCCTCTTCCAGAGTCGCTAGAGCTTCAGTGATATCGTTGTACTGTGTATCGAGATATTCCTTGCGCTGCAATTGCTCCTGATACTCCTCGATTGCAGCAAGATTAATTGGCCCTAGACGCTGAATCTTGCGCTCAACATCCTCAAGCTGCTCGGCCCAGACCGCAACCGTTGCCTCCTCAGGTATCGTTGGCATCAGCTCTTCCCGGTCAACACCAGCTTCCTGCAATTGCTCGTCAATGGTTTTAAGCCGCACTCGCGACTCCTGTGATTCCATATTGACTTGCTGTACCAACTCCCGCGCTTCGGTTACTTCCTGCTGCAGAAGATTTCTGGTGTGGTCGAGTTCGCGCATCTGACGATCGTGTTGCTCAAGCGTGCGTCTCGCCTCCTGTAATTGCGCTTCAACCTCAGTACGCCGCTCGATCAAGGTTTCCAGTTGCTCACCAAGTACATCGATTTCGTCGGTATCAGGCTGATCCTCGTTAAGTAACTGCTCTCGCCTTAACTTTAGCTGCTGCTGCTGGCGCTCCATCCGCTGCAGATTCTGTTTGGTGGACTCACGGCTGGATTTCATAGATTCGAGTTTAACAATGGTCGCCTGACCACCGTCGCGAACGGCTTCCAGCTGTGTGCGCGTTTCGTCACGGCTGGCGGCAACCTCACTGCGCCTGGCTTCAGCCTCGGCAAGGCTGGCACTCAACACTCGCAACTTCTCGCCCGCATCGCTGCCGATTTGTCTGGCTTCGCCTTGCTCTCGGGTGGCCCGCGCAATACGTGCAGTTAGTTCTTCGTATTCTGAAACAACAACTTCGGTCCGCTTGGCCGCCTGGCTCAGCTGCGAGCGAGTTGACTCAATGCGGCCTGAAATCGAGCTGATTTCGCGATGCCGGGCGTTAATCAGTGTCTGGCATTTATCCCGTTGTATCTCGCACTCGGCAACGGCTTTCTTTTGCGCTTGCTCAGTGGATTCAAGCTCGGTAATACTATTTTCCAGAACCTCTACACGAGAGGTCAGGCTGTCCAACTCCTCTTGCCTGACCAATACCCCGCCGCTCTCATCTGACGGCCTGACACAAAGCCAGTGGCGCCCCATCCAGACGCCATCCCGGGTGACCAGGGATTCGCCGGGCTGCAATGATGCGCGCGCGGCAAACGCCTCTTCGACCGTCTCGCAAGTAGTTACACCGTGCAACAGTTCGCTGATTCCAGCACTGCTGCTAACCATTGCCGCAAGCCATTTGTCGTCTTGTTCGTCCCCGTCGTCAACATTGTCCTTGACCGCTTTGATCCCGGAGCCCGGCACGTCAAACATCTTCTGGCTCAAAGCATCGAAATCGTCGACGCAGACAGCCTCGAGAAAATTGCCAAGCACGACTTCAATGGCCTGTTCCCAGCCACTGTCGATATCAAGTAATCGAGCCAGCGCGGGTGCATCGGCAAGATTGTGTTTTTTCAGCCATTCTTGTCGATTTTTTTCGCTGCCTCCAAGCGCCGCCTGCTGCAAAGCCTCTAGCGATGCCACACGTCCGCTGGTGTTTTGCAGCTCAGTGCGGTGTCTGTTCAGCGTCTCGCTGGTTGCGACGGCCCGCTCTTTCGCGTCGGTTAGCGCCACTGTTGCTGTTTCGAGCTTACCGTGTAACTCCGCTTCCTCATTGCTTTTGCTCAGGTGCGAGGCAGTCAGTGTGGCCAGCGTTTCAGCGAGTCCACGGCCTTCAAGGTCGCGTCGCTCGCTCTGCAACTTCTCACTTCGCTGTCTAAGGTCGGTGAGGTTTTTCTGCAACTGCTCCGCGCGAGCGTTTTCCAGTTGCACGGTCTTTTCTATTTCTGAGTTCGAAGCCGTGAGCGCCTCCCAGTTGGTTAGCGCCTGCTGGAATTCGTCTTCGGCTTGCTGATGGGATGCTGTTGCCTGGCGCAACTCGGTATCGACTTTCTCGCGCGTCGGGCCAGCCTCTGCCAACGCAGTATCAATCTCTGCGATACGTTCAGCATCTGCGACCAGATTGGCATCAGTTTCCTCGAGCTCGCTGGCTATTCTGGATAATTCGCTGTCACGCTTTTCCCGCTGTGCGCGCGCGTGTCCGATCGATTGCTCGGTGCGCGTTATGTCTGCCCCCAGTGCATAAAATTGCCCCTGCACATCATTGAGCGTGCGGTCGAGTTCAGTTCGTTGCTCACGCATAGACTCCAGGCTGGCATCGGACTCCTCGTGCCGCTCAATAGCTTCGTCGACTGACTGCTGCCGCTCCTGCAACCGGGACTGAAAGGTATCCAGCTCGCCCTGATACTCAAGCCACCGCAACCCTAGTAACTCGGCACGCAGCTTTTTTTCGTCGATCTTGTAGGTTTTATAGCGCTCTGCGGAGCGAGACTGCCGCTGCAAGTGCCCAAGTTGCTTGTCTACCTCTTCGCGCAGATCATTCAGGCGATCAAGGTTGTCACGCGTGTGCCGGATGCGATTTTCAGTTTCACGGCGACGCTCTTTGTACTTGGAGATACCGGCGGCTTCTTCCAGATAGACGCGCATGTCTTCAGGCTTCGCCTCGATAAGACGGGAGATCATCCCTTGCTCAATAATCGCGTAACTGCGCGGACCGAGCCCTGTGCCGAGGAAGATATCTGTGATGTCACGACGCCGGCATTTGGTGCCGTTGAGAAAATAGCCCGAGGTTCCATCTCTCGTCACTTGCCGACGCACAGCAATTTCCGAGTAGCCTGCATACTGCCCCCCAAGCTTGCCGTCCGAGTTATCAAAAACCAGTTCGACCGAAGCCTGTCCAACAGGTTTGCGTGACGATGATCCGGAGAAAATAACATCGTCCATGGAAGCGCCACGCAAATGCTTCGCGGATGATTCACCCATCACCCAACGTACCGCGTCGATGGTATTCGACTTACCGCAGCCATTGGGACCGACGATACCGGTCAGATTCGTCGGAAGCTGCAGCGTCGTTGGATCAACGAAGGACTTAAATCCCGCCAGTTTAATTTTGCTTAATCGCATCTAAAGGGCGTCTGTTACCTGAAAGAATTTATGTGCTTGCCGAGCCAGGTCGCTTTCCTGCGTTCTCGGTTTTCGGCGCAAGTCTCTGCAATACTTCGTGTTTTTCATTAGAGGAGGTTACATTGCACACAAACTGCCATGGCGGATGATACCTCGCTCCGGAGCCTCGTTGGTGTTTTC
>CALKXD010000208.1 GCA_938003855.1 uncultured Granulosicoccaceae bacterium
GAAAACAGCAGCCACAACCCCGACGCCACTGTAGAAATTGACTGGACCATCAACGACGGAAACATCGCCGCACAAGGCAGTGGCGGATCACTGAACGACACTGGCAGCACCACAGTCAGCATCACTGGAGTAAACGATGCCCCGACACAGGCTTCAATCGAAGCACCAGCAATTGCCTACAACGAAAACGACGGTGCCGTGGCGGTCACATCAGCCATCGCTTTAACCGACCCTGACGATACAGACCTGGAATTGGCCATTGTCGCCATAAGCGGTAACTTCGCCACCGCCGAAGACGTTCTCGCCTTTGCCGACACGGCCAACATCACCGGCAGCTGGAACGCCGGTACCGGAATACTGACCTTAAGCGGCACTGACTCCAAAGCCGCCTATCAGGCTGCTCTCAGAGCAGTGACCTACGAAAACATCAGCGATGACCCGGATACGCTGAGCCGAACCGTTACTTTCACCGTCAATGACGGTGACACTGACTCTACCGTCGTTACACGCACTATTGATATCACTGCCGCCAACGATGTGCCTGTTCAGGCATCCATCGAGGCCGGCGCGCTGACTTACAGCGAAAATGACGGCGCTGTCGCTGTCACATCAACACTGGCACTGACAGACATCGACGATGCCAATCTAGAGTCCGCCACAATCACCGTCACCGGGAATTACCGCAACGGCGAAGACATTCTCGCCTTTGCTGACACGGCCAACATCACTGGCGCCTGGAGTGCTGCGACCGGCATGCTGACACTGAGCGGCACTGATACAAAGGCCGCCTACCAGGCTGCCATTCAAGCGGTTACCTATGAAAACACCAGCGATGACCCTGATACACTAAGCCGCACCGTTACCTTCACCGTCAATGACGGCGACAGCGACTCTGCCGCCGTTACACGCAATATTGATATCACTGCCACAAACGATGCCCCCGTTCAGGCATCCATCGAAGCGGCTGCGATTGCCTATAACGAAAACGACGGAGCCATGACTGTGTCGTCAGCGATCACGCTGGCAGATCCCGACGATACCAACCTGGAATCGGCCGTTATTGCGATAAGCGGTAACTTTGTCACCGCCGAGGACGTTCTCGCCTTTGCCGACACCGCCAACATCACCGGCAGCTGGAATGCCGCTACCGGCATTCTGACGCTCAGCGGAACCGACACTAAAGCTGCCTATCAGGCTGCCCTCAGAGCAGTGACTTACGAAAACACCAGCGAAGACCCCGATGCGCTGAGCCGTACCGTCACCTTCACCGTCAATGACGGCGACACTGACTCGGCCGTCGTTACACGCAATATTGATATCACTGCCACAAACGATACCCCCGTTCAGGCATCCATCGAAGCGGCTGCAATTGCCTACAGCGAAAACGACGGGGCCGTGGCTGTGACATCAGCAATAACCCTGGCGGACCCTGACGACACAGACCTCGAATCAGCCACTATCACTATAAACGGCAACTTCGTCAGTGGTGAGGATGTGCTCACCTTTACCGACACTGCCAACATCACTGGCAGCTGGAATGCCGCTACCGGGATACTGACACTCAGCGGCACTGATACCAAAGCCGCTTATCAGGCAGCACTCAGAACCATCAGCTACGAAAATACCAGCGATGATCCGGATCCATTAACCCGTACCGTAGCCTTCACCGTCAATGATGGCGATACAGACTCTATCGCTGCCACACGCGATATAGATATTACAGTAGCCAATGATACACCGGTGCAATCATCTATCGAAGCCAGCGCTCTGACCTACAATGAAAACGACGGCGCTGTAGCCGTCACCGGGACGCTGGTGTTGTCAGATGTTGATGATACTGAGTTTGAATCCGCCACTATTGCCATCACCGGCAACTACACCAGCAGCGAGGATGTTCTGGCGTTTACTGATACCGCCAATATTACCGGCAACTGGAATGCAACTACCGGCATACTTTCGCTCAGCGGCACTGATACGGTAGCAGCCTACCAGGCGGCGCTAAGATCCGTTACCTACGAAAACTCCAGCAACGACCCTAACCCGTTAAACCGTACCGTTACCCTCACCGTCAACGACGGCGACATTGCCGCCCTGGCAGTCAGCCGTGCGATCAGCCTTTCAACTGTAAACGACGACCCGGTCGTGACCTTCGCTGGTATAGTGACGTATGTCGAAAACAGCCTGCCCGAGTTACTCGCACCGACCGCCACGGTAAGCGACATCGACTCCGCAGACTACGACGGCGGCATACTGACTGCAACGCTTACCGCAAATGCCCACTCACTGGACCGACTGGCCATCCAGTCAACGGGAACCGGCACCGGACAGGTGAGTGCCGGTAGCAGCAACCTATACTATGAAGGTATCCTGATTGGTACCTACAGTGGTGGTGGCGATGGAACCACCCCGCTGGTAATCAACCTCAATGCAAATTCAACCAGTGACGGCGTTGAAGCGGTATTGCGAAGCATCACCTTTGAGCACCAATCTGACGACCCGGTATCGATCAGAACCTTTCAGGTAACACTGACTGATGGCGATGGTGGCGGCACCAATTCGTCAGCGGCCATCGCCATCACCACAGTTAATGACGCTCCCATTCTGTCCAGCTTGTCCGGTGACACCCTGTTTGCGACCAATGACGGCACCGTGTATCAAATCGATACTAACGTTACTGCGGCGATTATCGATCCTGACAATGCCACAGACTTTAACGGTGGGTCACTCACACTGGCGGGCAGCGGATTTGATGCAAGCGATACTTTAGGAATCGATACCAGCGCCAGTGTTAGCTTGTCGTCAGGCCTTGCCAATGGCTCAGTGGTGAGTATTGCCGGAACCGGCATCGGAAACTTATCCAGCGTTAGCAACACCGGATTTAGTGTCTCATTCAATGCGGACGCAACGCCTGCAAGAATAGACACACTGCTGAATGCACTGACTTACAGTTCCAGTAGCAGCTCGCCGGGCACCCGCAGCGTTGATGTCACGATCAACGATGCCGACGGAACAGCCAACGGTGGTGAAGAAATCAACAACGCTACCGTCAGTATATTTCTCGCCGACGCAGCCAGCGGGACCGTGACTACCGATGAAGACACCACGTATGTGTTTACTGCGGCAGACTTCAGTGGCAGTGGTATACCGGTCTCCAGCATTGACACATTGACCGTTACCGCGCTTCCGGCCAATGGCAGTATTGAACTCAGTGGCAGCCCGATCACCGCCAACACAGAGATCAGCAGAGCACAGATCGACGCCGGCCTTTTAACGTATGCTCCACCTGCTGATCAAAACGGCATGCCGTACAGTGCGTTTAGCTATTTTACCAATAGCGGAAATACAACAGTATCAATTCTCGCCGGTGAGAATACAAGCATTACGCTCGGTGGTGGCAGTATGGCGAAAGCCAATGCCATTGCCGCGTCGACTAGCAACTTCGGTCCTAGCGGTATTGTCCCTAACAGCGTCTCTATTGTTGGCACAACGACTACCATCGATGCGACCTATCTGGCACAAGGCAGTATATTGTTTATCGGTCCCGTAGAAGACGCCCAGCTTACCGCCGCCGAGCTTAACGCTATCGACACCTGGGTGCAGGCCGGCGGCCTGCTGGTTTCACTAGGCAATGGCAACACCAGAGATCCGGTATCAGACTACTATGGACTGAGTATCGTGAACGCAGGAGCAGAGCACTGGGATATCACCGATACCGCCAATCCGATTATCAACGGGCCGTTCGGGTTAGTTGGTAACATTGGAGATCCGGTCGAAACATGGGGCACAGCCGGAACTTTCCTGCCCGCCTCACTGGCACCGGGTGATATCCCTATCGCTGAGAATTCAGTCAACAACAATCCTACGCTGGTGATGAGAGCACACGGTTCCGGCCAGATTTTATTTTCTTCGGACGGCGGTCTTTTCCGTCCCGACATGACTGGTGGCGGAGCCGTCGTCACACCCAACGACAAAATAACCGCCAACGTACTGGCCTGGACCAGCAGCCTGGTTCCACCCAGTACCATCTTCAACCTCAATATTGAAGTAACCCCGGTAAATGATGCGCCGACACAGGCGGGTATCGAGGCAACTGCGCTCGACTACAACGAGAACGACGGTATCGTCGCGACGACCGGAGCGGTCACGCTTAACGATATTGACGACACTAACCTTGAAAGCGCAGTCGTAGCTATTACCGGCAACTTCACCAGTGGCGAAGACTCGCTTAGTTTTATCGATACGGCGAACATCACGGGCAGCTGGAACTCCACAACAGGTGAGCTAACACTGACCGGAAGTGATACCGTCAGCGCCTGGCAGTCCGCACTGCGATCGGTGGGATATGAAAACAGTAGCGATAACCCGGATACGTCCAGCCGCACCATCACCTATACCGTAAATGATGGCGACGCCGACTCACTGCCGGTAACGCGTATTGTCGATGTTACAGCGTCAAACGATGCGCCCGTCCAGTCTGCCATCGAACCCGGTGCACTGACCTACACTGAAAACGATGGCTCGACAATCGTTACCACGACTATCAGCCTGTTGGACAGTGACGACAGCAACCTGGTCTCAGCGACAGTCTCTATCGTTGGCAACTTCACATCGGGTGAAGACATACTGGCCTTCACTGACACCGCTAACATCACGGCCGGTTACAATGCCACTACCGGTGTACTGTCACTCAGTGGCATGGATACCGTAGCAGCCTATCAAGCCGCACTGCGCACCATTACCTATGACAACAGCAGCGACAACCCGGACGCTTTGAGTCGCACCGTCTCTTTTACGGTGAATGACGGCGACATCGACTCTGCGGCAGTCACTCGGGATATAGATATTACACCGGTAAACAATGCCCCGGTACAGTCATCCATCGAAGCATCGGCTCTGCCCTATTCGGAAAACGACGGTAGCGTCGCGATAACAACATCACTGTCCTTGAGCGATGTTGACGATACACAGCTGGACTCCGCCAGTGTCACTATTTCCAGTAATTTCACCGCAGTCGAAGATCTGCTGGTCTTCAGCGACACCGCCAACATTGCCGGCAACTACAACGCCGTGACCGGTGTGCTGACGCTCACAGGTACTGATACGGTCACCGCCTACCAGACAGCGCTGCGATCGGTAGCTTATGAAAACAGCAGCGACAACCCGAACGCACTCAGCCGCACATTATCGTATGTGATTAACGATGGCGAAGCCAATGCCACGGCAGTTACCCGCAACATTGATATCACCGTCGTAAATGACCCACCGGTATCCACTTCTTTAGAGAGCACCGCCGTTGCCTATACCGAGAATGACGGTGCCGTCGCTATCACTTCGACGCTGACTCTCAGTGATATCGATAACACCACACTCGATTCGGCGACAATCTCGATCACCGGTAACTACCGCACTGCTGAAGATACTCTGGCTTTTACTGACACACCCAACATAACAGGTAGCTTCAACGCCCTCACCGGTGTTCTGACACTTAGCGGCTCAGATACCGTTGCTTCATACCAGGCAGCGCTGCGATCTGTCACCTATGAAAACAACAGCGATGACCCCGACGCCTTGAGCAGAACGGTAGCGTTTGTCGTAAACGATGGCAATGCCAATTCATCTGCGGTCACCCGCAATATCGACATGACCACCGTCAATGATGACTCGGTGATCAGCCTGTCAGGCATTGTCAGCTACATTGAGAACAATCCTCCAACGCTTTTGTCACCCACCGCCACTGTCACCGACAGTGACTCCGCTGATTTTGATGGTGGCACCGTCACGGTCGCACTTACGTCCAACGCTCATTCCCTGGACCGACTGGCGATACAATCCACTGGCACCGGTGCGGGTCAGATCAGTGTTGGCAGCAGCAGTGTGTTTTATCAGGGCACCCAGATTGGCACGTACACCGGGGGTACGGACGGCACCACACCACTGGTCATCTCACTGAATGCAAACGCTAACAGCACTAATGTACAGGCGTTGCTGCAGAGCGTTACTTTTGAACACCTGTCTGACGATCCATTCCCGATCAGAACCTTTCAAGTCGCTCTCACCGATGGGGATGGCGGCAGCTTTGATCAATCAAGCACCATCAGTATCACCACGGTCAATGACGCCCCCGCCCTGACCAGTCTTTCAGGTGATTCCCTGTTCGCTCTGAACGACGGAACACCCCGTGAGATTGACACCGGCGGAGCGGCTGTTATCGTCGACCCCGACAACGCCACCGAGTTTAACGGCGGATCACTGGTGCTGCTTGGTAACAGCTTCGACGCCAGCGACCAGCTTTCTATTGATACCGGCGGCTCGGTAACCCTGTCACTGGGCTATACCAATGGCTCTACCGTAAGTGTTGGCGGCATAGCCATAGGGTCGTTGTCGGGTGTTAGTAACGCCGGTGCGACCCTATCGTTCAACAGCAACGCTGATCTGTCCCGCATAGATTCCCTGCTGCACGCTCTTACTTTCAGCTCAACCAGCCTGACGCCGGGTCCCCGAACGGTCGATGTAACACTCACCGACAACGACGGCACCGCTAACGGCGGCGATGAAACAACCACAGCTGTGGTCAATATTTTTCTGGCGGAACCCGGCAGCGGTTCAATCACCACCAATGAAGACAACACCTATATATTCAACGCTACCGACTTTAGCGCCAGCGGGATAGCGGTCAGCAGTATTGCATCGATCACTATCACTGCACTGCCAACATTCGGTGATCTGGAACTCAACGGCAGTGCGATCACCGCCGATACCACAGTGACGCGCGCCCAGCTTGATGCGGGTCAGCTTCGCTATATTCCGCCAGCCGATCAGAACGGCATGCCATACACGTCACTGACGTTCTATATCAACAGCGGCAACTCAACCGTTTCACTACTGGCCGGTGAGCACAATAGCTACACGCTTAGCGGGGGCAGTTGGCCGTTTGCTGATGCGATTATTGCCAATACGGCTAATTTCGGTCCCAGTGGTATCGTCACCAACAGCCTTTCAGTCGTCAACACGACCAACACAATAGACGCCGCCTATCTCTCTCAAGGCAGTGTGCTGCTGAATGGCTTTGTCCGCGACGGCTCTGTCACCGGACCGGAACTCACCGCCATCGATACCTGGGTTCAGGCCGGCGGCATTCTGATCTCTACCAGTGATCTCAACAACTACGACGATATAAACAACTATTATGGGCTGACCACGGTTAACTCCGGCAGCACCACCTGGCGAATTGACGAAAGCACTAATCCTATAATCGATGGACCTTTTGGCTCGGTGGGCAATGTCGGTAACACATTTTCTGCCGCCGGAGCTATCGGCTATTTTACCACCGCAAGCCTCGCCATCGGCGATCTGGTCATTGCTACTGATTCAGTCAGCGGCCAGCCCACTATGGTGCTCCGTGCCCACGGCGCCGGCCATATACTGTTTACGTCGGACGAAGGTATTTTCCGCACCAACATGAGCGGGGGTGGCAACATAGTCACCAGCAATGACAAACTCACAGCCAACGTAATGGCCTGGGCAAGCAGCCTGGCAGTCGCCAGTGAGACACAGGCACTCAATATTAATGTGGACCCGGTTAACGACCGCCCATCCGCCGCTTCAATTGAAGGCAGCGGGTTACCCTACACCGAAAACGATGGCCAGGTGGCGATTACCAATACAATTACTCTTAGCGATATCGATGACAGCCATCTCGAATCGGCGCTGGTTGAAATACGCACCAATTACCAGGTTGGCGAAGATACCCTGGCCTTCAGCGACACCGCTAATATTACCGGCAGCTTCAGTCCTGTCACCGGTGATCTGACCCTCACCGGTAGCGACACAGTTGCCGCCTGGCAGGCGGCACTGCGTTCGGTCACCTATGAAAACCTCAGTGATAATTTCAACACGGTCAGCAGCATTGTTGCATTTACCGTAAACGACGGCGACGCCAATTCAACCACCATCACCCGTAACGTCGACCTGACAGCAGTCAATGATGCCCCTGTGCAATCATCGCTCGAAGCGACGGCACTGGCCTACACCGAAAACGACGGCGCACAGGCAATCACGTCAACCCTCACACTCAGCGATGCAGACAGCGGTAACCTGCAATCCGCGCAAGTGGCCATCAGTGGTAATTTTACAGCCGGCGAAGATGTACTGGTATTTAGCGATACCCCCGCTATCACCGGCAGCTGGAATGCGGCCACCGGGGTGCTGACCCTGAACGGCATCGACTCGGTGGCCGACTGGCAAACGGCACTCAGGTCGATCACCTATGAAAATACCAGTGATGACCCGGTTGCCCTCTCGCGCACACTTACTTTTACAGTGAACGACGGCACCCTCGACTCCGCCGATGTTACCCGCAATATAGACATAACACCGGTTAACGATGCACCGGTACAAAGCTCCATCGAACCACTCGCACTGGATTACACTGAAAACGATGGTGCATTAGCAACCACAGCAACACTCACACTAATCGATCCGGACGACGTCAACCTGGAATCCGCGCGGGTTTCTATCACCGGCAACTTCAGCACCGGTGAAGACGTTCTGGCATTCACCGATACCGCCAACATAACAGCAAACTTTAATGCCACCACCGGGGTATTGTCACTCAGCGGTACTGACAGTGTGGCGGCTTACCAGTCTGCTCTGCGTTCGGTGACCTATCAAAACACTCAGGACAACCCTGAAACCAGCACCCGCACCCTGACCTACACCGTTAATGACGGCGACATCGACGCCGCCGGGGTAACGCGCAATATTACCATCACACCAATCAACGATGCGCCGGTTCAAACGTCTATCGAAGCGGTGCCAATTGACTACACCGAGAACGATGGTGTGGTACAAATCACCGCTGGCCTGACACTCGCAGACCTCGACGATACCCATCTGGAATCGGCCAGAGTATCGATCACCGGCAACTTCAGCGCAGGCGAAGACGAATTACGATTCACTGACACAGCCACGATCACCGGCAGCTACAATGCCGGCAGCGGCTTACTCACACTAAGCGGCAGCGATACTGTCGCAAACTATCAGGCCGCGCTGCGCTCAGTAGGCTACGAGAACACCAGCGATGACCCCGACGGACTTCCCCGCACGGTGACTATTACCGTTAATGACGGCGATATCGATTCTGCTGCTGTTACGCGCGGCATAGACATCAGCCCCGTCAACGACGCGCCAGTGCAAGACACCATAGAAGCTCTGCCACTTGGCTACTTCGAGAACGACGGTGCCGTGGCGATCACCTCGACACTCGCACTGAGCGATGTCGACGACATCAATCTGGAATCAGCCTCTGTGGCTATCACCGGTAATTTCACCACCGGCGAAGATGTGCTGGCCTTTACCAACACGGCTTCCATCACCGGCAACTGGAATTCGACCACCGGCGTGCTGACGCTGAACGGTACCGACACCGTCGCCAACTATCAGGCAGCGCTGCGCTCAGTCACCTATGAAAACACCAGTGACGATCCCTCAGCACTGACCCGCACGATCACCTATATCGTCAACGATGGAGACATCGATGCCGCCGCCGTCACCCGCGAGATTGACTTTACTGCCGTCAACGACACCCCGACCCTCTCGGCGATAGAAATTGCCAGTCTGCCTTATACCGAGAACGATGGCGCGGTCATCATCACCAATACTCTGGCGTTGAATGACCTCGATGACACACACCTCGAGTCGGCCGTCATCCGTATCAACAATAACTTCATCACCGGTGAAGATCAGCTCGCTTTCACCAGCACCGCTAACATCACCGGCAACTGGAATGCAGCCACCGGTGTGCTGACCCTGACGGGCAGTGACACAGTGGCCAACTACCAGGCCGCTCTGCGCTCGATCACTTATGAAAACCTCCAGGAAGACCCGCGTGGCCTGACCCGGACGGTGTCGTTCAATGTCAGCGACGGCGATATCAGTTCCACCGACACAACACGG
>CALKXD010000209.1 GCA_938003855.1 uncultured Granulosicoccaceae bacterium
GCTGCAATTTTTACTCAGGTGGACAGGACAGTCGATAGTCCAAAAGCAGGTTGATATTGCCCCGCTTTAAGTGCTTCCTGCTGTCGGTTTCAGGTGACCGGGATGGTTAGAATTAATTAACTGGACGGCTTCTAAAAGACACTATCCAGTGTTCAATGGCCCCGGGGTGTTAGCAAGGTTTGTCCTGGTCCCCACGCAATTAACGGATGAATTTCCGCGCCGACCTTCTAGTTGGACACCGCGCGGCTGCCGAACTCCGCACCGCTACAAAGGTGATCACTACGCCGGATGTTTTGCCAGCTATCGTGATCAGTCCCTACCGGTAGATATCTGGCACTTTGAAGTTCGCTGGAACGCTTTTCTTGCTTTGTTGGAGGTAGCGTTTTCCCGTTGCGCTATATACGGTACTACGGTTGATTTTTTCGCCGTGAATCATAGCGTCGTGGCTTTTTCCTATAACGATCGAATCTTCCGCACCAACCGGCGCACTGTGTGGATGGCAGGTCAGAGAAAGCCCTGCAGCTAACTGGCTGCGTACAGCAATCCGATAGAGATCACCGCCGCACATAGACTCAGCTTTGTGGCGGTAGCCGGGTGTTCACCAAAGACTACAATAGCCGTGAGTGTTGTCGCCAGAACAATACCGAAATTGTTCAACGGGTAGACAATTGAGCTCTCCCAGCCGGGTTGCGCAAGCGCTTTCAATAGAAAATAGACGGTGCCCAGATTTGCCAGCCCGAGGGCAACCCCGCTGATCGTACTTTTTGTATTGAACATTCGATCCGGTTGCATAACATGGTGGATCAAAGAGGCAATAAACGCGAACCCGAAGATAGTGATTAGAAATCCCGGGAACTGGGCATCTGTTAACCCCTGCAATTGGAAAAGTTTGAAGCTCGCATCAATCAAACCGGTACAGACAAACACCACTAGCGGCAACACCCAGTTAGCCAGTTTGATGGACGCCCCGGCGGCTAGAACCACCGATAAAATACCGAACACAAGCCCGGTAATTTTATACGCATTAACAGACTCTCCCAGAGCGATTATCCCGATAAGGGTAGGGATCACCACACTCATTTTGGTGGCGATACTGGTAATGGTCATGCCCGAAACCTGTGTCGTCAGAGCCATAATCCGGAACACAAAATAAAACCCCACGCCCTCCAGCGCCGCCGGCCAGAACCATCCCTGAGAGGCTACCTGCCAGTCCACATCAAAAAGCGTAGCGCCGGCCGCCGCCGAAGTCAGATAGCCGACCACAATTGCGTGGCGGGTCACCGCTCCCGAATGCTGCATCCATCGAAACAGAACAAGAATCAACGTCGATGCCAGTACGCTGGCGAGTATATAGCCCATTGAGAACCTGCAAGGTTGGCCAGTGGCATGTCTGGTTAGCTGATACACCGGCAACGCAGGAACCGCTGGAACAGCACGTAACTGTTAACACCCTGTTTCTGGATAGGCACTAATTATTCCCCATCCTGAAACAAGCGCTACTGCGTACCACTCAGGCGCGCAATCTTTTGCCGACCACAGGCAGTTACTTAAGAACAACTAAGCGCCTACCTGTGGCAGGCAAAATCTCACGCACCTGAATGAACCTCGCGACACCCTGTTTCTGGATAGGCAGTAATTAGTAAAAATAAAAAAAACGACAAAGGCCTATGGCAGTACGGCCAGTCGACATTGGTCAGTATTGTATCTGCTGACACCGTGCAGCAGTGTTCTACCATCAAATAGAGTTGTCAGAATTACCGTGCGCCACATCGTAGTGAGAAAGGCAGGCACAAGGGGGTAACTGCCGATGCGCCTGCACACAACTAACCAACCGCGTGCACCCAAGCGTGGTGTGCCAGCCGGGCAGCACGGGCAGAAACAGCCGTCTGCAAGCCGTCACACAGCCCGCACGCTACGCCGCTGAACCATCCCATAGATTCGGAATCACATCACTGGCGTAGCCGGAAATAAACTCGCTGCTGCGACCGGTACCCGGATCAAACACGTGCCGCTTCACTGCACCAATGTTAGCGCCATACACATGAATGCTCACAGAAACCTCATCGTCCAGCGCATTGCTGACCTTATGCACATCACCCACTCGAGGAGAGACCAGATCAATCTCACCCACACTCGCTGTGTGCGAGCAGGTACACACCAGATTGCCGCTGTCAGACTCTACATCGAACTCGTCGCAAAGCTCCTCACCGCGCATCACACCCACCATACCCCACACCGTGTGATCGTGTACCGGCGTGGTGTGCCCCGGCCCCCAGATAAAACTGGCCACAGAAAAACGTTCAAGCGGATCGCAATGCAACAGGTACTGCTGGTAGCGATCCGGGTGCGGAACGGCAAACTGATCGGGCAGCCAATCATCACGTTTAATCAGATCAGACAACAGCTGCTGTCCCTCAGTAAAGATTCGCTCCTCGTCCGTCTCGAAATCACTGACCAATCCAGTAAAGGACTGCACAAAAGTTCTGAATCTGGCGGTATTTTTCATGGTGTATCTTCATCCTCGCGTGGTAGCAGTGTATTGGTTCTGAGTCAGGAGTCAACACGCCCAACCTCAAGCACCCGCCCGACAGCAACCCGCAAAACCCCACCCGACAGCAACCCACAAAACCCCGCCAAACGAAACCCGCCAACCCAATCTCACCTGGAAACCCGCAGCGTAAGCAAGGCCAGTCCCACCAAAGCAACCCCACAGGGAAACCCGCAGCGTAAGCAAGGTCAGTCCCGCCAAAGCAACCCCACAGGGAAACCCGCAGCGTGATCAAGGTCAGTCCCGCCAAAGCAAACCCCACAGGGAAACCCGCAGCGTAAGCAAGGTCAGTCCCGCCAA
>CALKXD010000210.1 GCA_938003855.1 uncultured Granulosicoccaceae bacterium
CTTAAATCCCGAATCCTGCGCATGTACGACCGTAGACGTGCCGCAAGGTAGGCGACAGATCGTTCGCCTGAGTTATTGACGTTCGCTGTTGGTTTGAGTGACTGGGTGTTTCAGTGGCCTGATGGAGTAACCGCAAGGCCAGATGATTGAGAGTCCCTGCAGGCTACCGATATCAACCAGCTGAACAAGCAGGTCGAAGTGGGTAAAGAGAGGCAAGACGATTACTGATCGACGGTAAATCGGCATCACATGTCATGGTAATACCTGATGGTCGATCGGCGTGTAACGCTGATCGGGGTTGACGATAGATTGTGCCGGTTCGGGGTTAGCAGGATATTTGTTGGATGCGCCCGGTTGAATCGGGCGTGAAATTACTGTCGTTGTGATCTAGTCCGGTGTGTATTACTGGTAGCAGGTCTAGCGAGTGCCCATCCAGTAACAAGCGCTACCGCGTACCCCACAGGCACGCCATGTTTTGTCGACCACATGTGGTTACTTAAGAGCAACTAAGTGCCTGCATGGGGTAGGCAAAATCTCACGCACCTGAATGATCCTCGCGACACCCTGTTTCTGGATAGGCGCTGGTTCGCCTGTCAGTAGCTGGACGTAGCAACCAAAACATGGCCGGGGAGGGCAGTGATGTTAAAGCCCTGGTCGATCATAAAGGCCGGTCTGTCGGAGTGAGATGCCGTGGCATCACGGTGATAACCTTGTGATGGCGGAATCATCCGTTAACTGGTGAGACCTGCGCTGTGAATGCTGCGGTTGGCATACTCCCGGGTACGGGCGGCGCTGTCGCCTGCGTCGCGTTGTGAGTACCTGGCTATAATGCCCACTGGTTTTTCCGCCGCTGTAGCACCTGGTACTTTTACGCTTCAGTGTAACTGTGTGCTGAGGGTGTACAGCATTGAGCCCGCTGTGGCTAAAAAAACGTGCTCCTCTATTGTTATGAAATCGTTATAACCTGTTATAGCTTCGTGACCAATCCGGTGTGGACGCTGCCTATACTTCTTCCACGCCGGGCGGAAACGTCCGTTATGCAAGTTTTTTTGCTCTATACGGGATATCAAACGATGAAAATAGTACCTCTTTCTGCCGCTGTTGCAGCAGCGCTTTTACTTTCCGGACCAGCCCAATCGGCTGAAATTACCGTCAGTATTACTAACCTGACGCAGGGAATGTTGTTTACCCCTCGACTGCTGGTGGCACACACCGGTGCGGTCGATTTGTTTGAGCCAGGCACCGAGGCATCGGAAGGCCTCACCGCCATTGCCGAAGGTGGTGATACCAGTGTTCTTGCGACAGCACTTGATACGGATACCAGCGATCAGGTAAACCAGACGTTTGGTGGTCTGGTCGATCCGGCATCCACCAGTGCTGACTACACGTTTGAAACGAATGACCATCCTTATCTGTCGCTGCTTACCATGCTGATTCCAACGAATGACGCGTTTGCAGGGCTTGATTCATGGCCGATTCCAACCACTGCCGGAACCTACACAGTGACCTTGAATGCCTATGATTCAGGGACAGAGGCAAACGATGAAGTTAACAGTGGTGATACCACATTGACCGGCCCCGGTGGGGTTGCACTGGGCGGCATCGGTGTCCCCGGTATGGCGGCACCTGCCCCGACCCAGGCAAACCTCGGGCGCGGTGCCAGTGGTGTGGCGATTCAGCAGGTCGGTGGTGTGCTTGATGATTCGGGCGCAGAGGGTCAGGTACACATACATCGCAATACCCTGGGTGATACCAACCCGAGTGGCGGAAGAAGTGATCTTGACGCAACGGTTCACCGCTGGTTGAACCCGGTTGCTCGCATGACTATCACTGTTAACTAATGGCTGCTGCCTTTCGGAGACTACTATGAGTAAATCTATAAAAGTCGGAGCCGCGTTGTTAGCCAGTGCTGTGTTGACTGCCTGTGGTGGCAGTAGCAGCAGTACTGTTATCGATCCGCCGACGAGCGCCGAAAACGCTCAGTTTGATATTCGCGTTACCAATCTCACCAATGCACAGCCGCTATCGCCCGTGGCGATTATGATGCATCGAAGTGGTTTTCACAGTTTTGTCGATGGTGAAGCAGCGAGCCTTGCTCTGGAGACATTGGCTGAAGGTGGGAACAATGCCGATGTACTGGGTGAGGCAGAAGCAGCAGTTCAGTATATCAGCTCGGTGTCTACAGACGGCCCGGTGGGACCGCGTGCGATTAGTCCGGTTGCCACACTGACGGCTCCTGTGGCAGATCTGGCTGACCTGCGACTGAGCGTGATCAGTATGCTGGTGCATACCAATGACGCCTTCACCGGAACCAACGCAGTTGATATCAGTAACATGGCGGTAGGAGCCAGCATGACATTTACCGGTCCCACCTGGGATTCCGGTACAGAAGCAAACTCTGAGACAGCCGCGTCGATACCTGGTCCTGATTTTTCTGGCGAGGGATTCAACGCTGCTCGTGACGATATTATAGATCGGGTGCGATTTCACCAGAGTGTCGTGACCAATGCGTCTGAAGAATTCGGATTGGCCACCTCCAGTCTTGAAGAGCGCCATCGTTTTCTTAATCCGTCATCAAGGATAGTGGTAACCAGAGTTCAGTAGCACAAAGTATGGTGTGTTGGCCTGCGGTGGCAGACAGACAGTCTGCCACCGTTGTGAGACTTGAGTGCAATCAAATACGTCAGATGTCAGTCTCTATTATCAGGAAGTGCACTACTGATTGCAGAGATGGGTCTGTAAGTCGATCACGGGTAAGTCCGCAGCTGCATGGGGTTTCTTCCCTGACGTTCTGAATTGTCCAGCGCATAAATTGGCTCAAATGGAGGTCATTGTTGCCACTGCGTTCATTGAACGGGGAAGTCAATCGCTGGATGTGTGTGGGCTTGTTGTCTGAGCGCTTGACAAATTGCTTTTTCTATAGTTAAAAATCAAGGCTGATGGGTAGCTATGATGCTGCCAGTGCACTGGCTCAAGACAAGTCGTCAGGTGATGTTGATTGCTCTGTCAGGTAAAATTATCGCTGTTGATTTCGCGGGCTGGTTATGGTGGTGTGCTACGGCATTGGTGGTATTGCAGATAGTTTTAAGCCTTGCTTTTGTGCGTCCGGGACCAGGAAGCTTGTGTTACCCGCCGATAGAGAATGTAGGCGGTCAGTAAAGCATTGTGAATTACTGTTACACGCTCGTTGAGTGTAACTAGCTCTGTTATTCTGCGAGTGTAGTGTCGCTGAGATCTATTGGTTGGTGCTGATGATGTCTGGGGGCGTCCGATCTTTAGTCTGGCATGTCGTGCGGCAGTACGCTGTACATTGCCACTGTCTGGTGCGGTGGCCGAGAATTAGAGCTCACCGGGGTTGAGTATGATAATGAGTATTATCGACGTAAAGTAATTCTGAGTGTGAAATAAGAATGCCGTACCAAATCCTGCTTGGTCTGAACGTATTGGATAGTGAAAAATTCGAAGACTATTGCTCGGCAATGGAGCGATTGGTCGCCCGGCATGACGGTGAATTGTGCTACGACTTCAAGGTTCCCGATTTTTGCCTGGCAGACAGACATAAGACCATCAATCGGGTGTTTACTTTGAGCTTCTGCAGTAAAGAAAAAATGGAGGCTTTTTTTTCGGATCGCGAATACTTAAAAACACGCGGTCGGCATGTACTGAAGTCGATCGGTAGTGATCAGGTAATCTTCGGGTTCGAGAAATAACCAGTGCCGGTGACCATTGGGTATGCCGCAGGTAAGGCAGTAGTTGGTCTGCATGCGCGCTTACTAAACTGCAATGGCCTGTTTTTCACGGGGTGTATCAGTCATGACTGTGTTTATAGATACGGACGGTGCCGCGGGTTTTACTCTCGATGGTCCGATCAAGCGTAGCGCCCAATTTAATTGCCAGTTGAATGGACGCCGTGTTTTCTGATGATATACAGCTGTATACGTTGTCCCAATGCAGAGTCTCGAACGCGTAGCGGCGTGCGCGAACAGCGGCTTCAGCGGCTATACCGAGTCTTTGCTTGCTGTTAATGATGCCCCAGGTGATTTCCGGCGCCGGCCAGCCTTCGGGATTCCACAGTCCGACAATCCCGCAAAAATCAGCACTTGATTTCTCTTCTACCGCCCAGGGCCCATAGCCCCGGATGATCCAATGGCCCATCATCGCGGCGGCAGCGCGCCAGGCGGCTTCCCGGTTTAATGGACCACCATAGTATCTGGTTTCTGCTGAAGCATAGAAACCGGCATAGGACTCGAAATCGGTATTGTGCCGGAATTCCCGTAGTATGAATCGCTCTGTTTCTATTACCGGTATCTGCATCGACTTATTCCGTACTTTCAGAGATTGGCAGGTCAACAGACGAGCTCTCTTGTGGCTAACGTTGGCAGACCATTGTCTGCAATTGTCTAAAGTGTAAAGTTATCGTAAACAAATTGTCAGGCCAGTCAATCACTGTATGACCCTGCAGCGGTTGATTGCCAATATCTTGGTTTAGTTGATCTATGCTTTGATGCATCGCCACGTCACCGATGCGGGAGAGCTGCTTGAAGTCTGCCGGCCTTTTGTTGAGAGCACAGAAATTTGTTGTGCTGATGCCTTGCTGTCGCTGACGGAGTGTCAATGCGGTAGCAGCAGTGTGCTACCGAAAAATGCCGGGCGGGTCTTCGCGTGACGGCTGGACATTTGCCCGTGTATTCATGTCGTCTGCTTTTTTATCGTGCGCTGGACGAGTAGTTCGGGAATTGCCCGATGTTTGTTCGGCGGTGTTGAAAGGCCGGTTTTGTCGGACTTCGGGTCCTTAGCCGGCCAAGGATGATTGCGACAACAAAAGCCAGGTACAGGGTGAACAAGTACAGCGGGTAGGCCAGAATTATTAAATTGATGGTCCCGACCGACAATATCGCACAGATTGAGGCAAGCAGAGATACCGCCCAGGTAATGAGTGTCTCACTGTCCGGATCACGATAAGCCTTGAGCACAGTGGCAATGCCACCCAACAGGCTGATCGTTATAGTGATTGCCAAGGCGTAGGCGGCCGACTCGGTGAAGTACCACAGTACTAATCCGAGGGTGGCGGCAGCAAGAATTATGCAGTCGGTGCGGCTGAGATAGGCGCCTTTACCAACCCGTATCGACAGCAGCAACACCACAATCGTGCCGGTTATCTGCACACCGGCAAACCATAGCGACGTGGAGGCACCTTCGTAGATTTGCGACAGAAAAGCGATAGAACCGAGTACGGACCAGATCAGCCAGGAGGCTCGTTGTGGGCGCGTTCGCCCCGCTATTGTATCGATAATATAGGGTATGTAGGCAAAGGTGCTGAGCACCCCGGATGCAATACCGAAGAACAGCAGTCTGTCTATTGAAGGAATGAGCTCCATGACCGTCATCATAATTGTAGATCCTTTACCCGGCACAATGTGCCAGTGATGTCTCCGGCAATTCCATTGCCGGAAGGGTGTGCTCGGGAACACGTTGTGTGTTCGAGTTGATACAGCGTGGTTTATAGATTTGACCGGCTGGCGGTTGCCGGAAAAATCGACAGCGTGAGGTATTCGCTAAAGATAAGCCACTAGCGGATGGCCTGAAAACAAGCCTGACCCTGTCGCTTTCCGATGGTTAAAGAGTAACCAACTGCACCTGCATTTGGAAGTCTTGAATCGTGGTAATTTTACCTTAGCCTGATGCGGCCGGGTAAGGTGATCCGGCCAGCCGTTTACGGGTGTCAGCACTATCGGGCATTCGGTACCGGTCGTGCAGCCGATCGAAAATGCGCTGTTTCTCTGAGCTGTCCTGCAGTCCTTTGTTGTGATTACCGTTGTAGTGACTGACCGCTGATGTTGGCGTTGTGTCGATTGGCAGTACAGACCCGGTGGCCCTTAGTTAACAGTGGACTTTCAGCAGCTATTGACCGTTTGACTGTGCCGAAGAGGGCGGTTACGCGGGGTATTACTGAACGCCGGACAATTTATCTGTATGCGTCGCAGGCAAGTCAAATCTAAAATCATGCACTATGCTCATAGCTAACCTGAATTTATTGCCTGGCACCCAGATCCGGAGACCTCTTTGTGGGAATGGTCCAATACACACACTCGCTTAGCAGAATCACTCCGCGCCCTGCTGGATTTGACACCGGGAGTCACTGCCGATGACTAGTCAGGACGCGCTACCCGGAGGGCACCGGGTTCGATGGTATGAAATCGAAAGCCTGATTGGCCGTGGTGCCATGTGCCATACCTATCTGGCGACCGACCACAATCTGCAACGTCAGGTAGTAATAAAAGAGTTCTTCCCAGGCAGAATCTGTGTTCGCGATGACGATTATTCGGTGGTTCCCGCGTCGGTACAGATGGCTCAGGCCTACCAGACGCTGAAGGAGAATTTTGTCGCCGAGGCAAAAACCCTGGCGCAGTACAGGCTGGAGAATATTGTCCAGGTGCACACCACGTTTGAGCTTAACCAGACTGCTTATCTGGTAATGACGCATGAGCAGGGTGGTAGTCTGGCGTCGATGATAGCGGAAAGCGTTGAGCCGCTCAGTGAAAAAATGCTGCTGGATATTTTGCGGCCGGTCATTGACGGATTGGCGAAGATTCATAATGTGGCCGTCACGCATGGTGATATTAACCCGTCAAATATTATTATTCGTGGTTACGGTGCACCGGTGCTGGTCGATATCGGATCATCCCGATCGCTGGCAAGCCAGATGCGCTGGCAGCACAGTCTACCGTCGAGTGTTGGTTATGCGCCGATCGAAATGCTCGACGGGACGGCCGGCACCGCGGGTGCATGGTCAGATATCTATGCGTTATCAGCGACGCTGTATCACGCGGTAGCGCAACACAGTGCGGTTGATTCACTGCAGAGGGCCAGTGCAGTGGGCGCCGGCAGAACCGATCCCTACAGATCGTTGGCCAGCGGCCCGAAGCGACAGTACTCCGTGGGATTTCTGGCGGCGATAGATTCCGGTATGTCGCTCAAACCCCGGCAGCGCCCGCAGAATATACGAGCCTGGGAGAATCATCTGCGCGGCATCGTTGATCCGACCCAACTAGCCCCCCCGGTGGCCAACAACAATGCGCTGTTGCCGAGAAAAACCAGTGAAGAAGTGTTGGGCGTTCATCGTGTGGGTGCTGAAAATACTGTTAAAACCGCCCCTGCCAAAGCTCCGTTGCCGACGCAGAATCCGCCATTGGTGCAGCATCCACCGGTGGCTGACACATTCCCCCCTGCAGACCTTTCTGAACCGGTCTCTGTTGTGCCGGAAGATGTCCCGGTTGAACTCATTGCCGAGTTAGCGCCCGGCCGCAGACGTTTCACCCTGTCGCACGCAGGGCTCGCTGCCGGGGTAGCTCTGTTGATGGTTCCGGTGGTTTATCTGGGCATCGCGAATTATCCGGGTACGCCGCTGCAGGCTGCTAATCGAACGGCAGCAGTTAACGACACGGTCCCGTCGGATCAATCTTCTGCCGCAGCACAGCAAGCGCAGACCACAGCACCACTTGCCGTGGCAGAAAATGCCAATGCGGTGGACACCCCGGTCGAGCTGGCTGACGCTGGAGAGCAAGCCGCGCTGGAAGAGACATCTGAGGTAGCGCTGAATACCGTGGCCATACCTGAACAGTTCAGCGCCGTTGTCGCCGAACCGACGATGCAGCAGCTGGCAGCAAAGGCCGCGGATGAACAGACGGTGACTGAGTTACTCTCGGCAGTGAGTTGCGGCTCGTTTCTGCCTGTCGAAAACGGCTTAAAGCTTGACGGCGTAATTACCAAAACCGCATTGGATTGGATAAGCCCGAATTTACCGGTAGATATCGCTGAAAACGATACTGAAAACCTGGTGGTGCTGGATGATGTCTTCTGTGCACCGCTGCTGGCACTGAAAGAAATAAAAGATCCCGCTCAGGTAACGCTTGCAACAGAAAACAACAATACCCGTTTTCGCGAAGGTGATCGTCTGGTCCTGAAGCTGGCGGTCGATGCCTACGAAGATAACTATGTCTACGTTGATTATTTCACGATGGATGGTGCGGTGTTGCATATGTTGTCGTCGCAAACAACTACTGACAGTAACGCCAATTTTCTGATGCGTGGTGAATCAATGCTGCTCGGTGAGCCCGGTGATATTGAGCGCTGGGATATTTCCCGGCCCTACGGCAATGAGCTGATCAGTGTCATGGTTTCTGATTCTCCGCTGGATATCGAGTCCACCGAAGAGGTTGAAGATGCACAGGTCTACCTCGACAGAGTCAAACAGGTACTTGCTGCCAGCGGGGCGCGAACGGTGAGCAGTTTTATCCCTATAACCATCGAAAAATAACTGCTGCCGACTGACCGGTCGGCTATTGCCAGTGAGTGCACAACGTTGAATCTGTCAGCGCCGCTGGACAACTATTGTGATCGTGTTCGCAATAGCGATCTTCAAACAGTGGGTTTTACACGAAAAATATACCGTGCACTAAACTCATGTTGTTCTAGATACTGAAAAAATGCACCGGGTTGTTCTGCACTTCAGTGCCTCAATTTGACCAAAGCGGGTTAATACACATGGAAAAAAAGTCGTGTTTTATCTATTGCCGTAACCTGATGTTATCAGTGAGCGCAGGTTTGCTGATTGGTGGCGCTTCTGTCGTCGAGGCAGGTATTGCCTCCAAGGAAACCCCCGAGCGGGTTGAGATGATGTTCTGGTCTGCCGTGCAAAACAGCACTAATCCGGAAGAACTTGACGCCTACGTCGAAGAATTTCCAGAAGGGCGGTTTGCACGCCTGGCCAAGGTGCGTGCACGAGCACTACGCCGTGGTGTCGGAACAACGTCCGCCCCTGTTGTGGCCGACCCGGTTGCCGCTGAGGTGGTCATACCCGCGCCGCAGGTGACGGAACCGGTAGTCGCCGCCGCTAAGGCCGCACCGCCAACCACTCCGGCAGCTCCCCCGGTGCTGCTGGCTGATCCTATAGACAGCATTGCAACGCCTGAGGTTGAGGTGGTATCTATAGAAAGCAAGTTAGGAAAAAGCAAAGAGCCTGTGCAGGAGTTAACGCTGGCGCGGCAGAAGCCGGCTGTTGAGGCCTCTCATGATTGTGTCGACTGCCCCGAAATGGTCAGTCTGAGTGCTGGCCGCTTTACGATGGGATCAACCAGAAAGAACGATCGCGCGGACCCGCCCCATGAGGTAGAGCTCGATTATCAATTTTCCATCTCGCAGTACGAAATTACCTCGGCGCAGTGGATCTACTGCGTTGATCAGGGAGGATGTGAAGAGATTGAGGGCAATCGCGACAATAAATCGGATCGCTCTCCGGCGGTGAACATCAGTTATAGGGATGCACAGGATTACGTCCAGTGGATAAGCGCTATGTCCGGAAATGAATACCGTCTGCCGACCGAAGCCGAGTGGGAATACGCCGCACGCGCAGGAACGTCGAGCAACTACTGGTGGGGTGATCAGCTAAAAGATTCAGTGGCCAATTGTCGTGGATGTGGGGGTGAGTGGAATGACAGTCTCCCCGCTGATGTGGACCAGTTTCCGGCTAACCCGTTTGGCTTGTATGCAATGTCTGGTGGCGTGTCTGAGTGGGCGCAAGGTTGCTGGACTGGCAGTTACAAAGACAAAGCTGGCGATGTTGATAGTGAGAATTGCGAGCAGGGTGTGTTAAGAGGCGGGTCGTGGAAGAATGATGCCGACTATCTGAACTCTGCCACCCGGATTAAATTTGAAACGGATGTTCGCTATCTAACCAATGGTTTCCGGATCGTTCGGGTCAACTGAAACCTTGATCAGGCCCCGTGGCGACTGGCTGCGGGGTTGTAGTGCAGTACATGATCTAATAACTCGATCACCACCAGCGTGGTTGAGGTCAGGCCGCAAGCAGGGATCCCTGTTATCTAATTGTCCGGTTCTCTCTCTAAAATAACCAAAGCGGTGGTCTGTCGCGGGTACTCATCCTGGCTCCCGGCATACGGGTGCCTGCCAGCGGTGGCGGTGCAGCGGTTGCAGGTGAGATAATGCTGTCTATTACCGGCCGAATGATATGTGTAAGTAACGCCTGATGGCGGCAACAGAAGTCTGTATTGTATGCAGTGCCAGCGTTGAGGTGGGATAGGGCCGGCGGCCGTTGCTACACCTGGCCGTGACCCGGTAGGTATATGGCGCTATGCTGCTGCTTCGTTTACACCGCTATAGAGCGACAGTATCGGTGCAAACAGGTTAACGGGTAAAGGCGTTGTAAGCTGTTCCGCTACCACTGGCAGTCGAGCTCTGTCGCGGACGGACTGTTTGCCCCGGCGCTGTTGTTTGCCCCCTCCCAGAGTTCGGCGAGTAGCTTCCAGATAAGAAGTTGTGATCCTGTGACAAAGCGGCCATTGGCATTAGCTGCCTTTGCAAACTCACAGAAAAATCCGTAATCGCGACCATCAGTGTCGATGCCTGAATAGATAGCCAGCACTCTGTTGCCGCTGCTTGCACCGGTAAATTTAGCCGCGGCGCTGGGTGCATCAGTGGTGTCGGGGTCGCCTATGCTGCTCAGGGCGGTGTATTCAGGGCTCATGTCGCCAATCAAGACGAAGATGCGGGTTCTGTCATCGGATAAGTAGTTCGGGGTAAACAGTTCAAGCCCGCGTGAGATTGCCTGCACCGGATCTACATAGCCGCCGGCGGCTATTACGTTTTCATCCAGAAACGCCAGCAGCCCGGCCAGGTTCCGGTCGGTCATCGGCTTAAGCGGGAAGGAGATATAGTGCTCGTTACCTGCGACAAAAAGGTCCCGATACGCTACCAGCCCGATTCGGAAATCGTCGATGAGGTTAGGGAAGTTATTGCCCAGTTCACCGAGGGCGGTTTTTAACTGAGCTATCTGCTCCCCCATTGATCCGCTCACATCGATAGCGATCACAAGGTCAATGTTAGTCGGGGCAACTACCTCGGGAGAGGGGGGCTTTAGCAGCGAGATAAGCACAATAAATAATAAGACGAACACTGCCATCATGCCGAAGATGAGATCACTGAACATCTCATAAAAACCATCCCGGGGTCTGGGGCGGTTCAACCATACGGCCATGTATTGTCTCTTAGGTTATCGTCGGAAGCTGTGTTGCGGGAAAGATTCACCGGGTTGTCCGGAGAGTCCGGGCTGACGCTCCGCCTACCGGGCTTCAGCGGTAATTCAATACCCCGGAAACACCAGGGCAATGTGACGCGCAGAGGGTTTGATCGAGTTACCTTTCAACCCGCCCCCGGCGGATGTTACAACCACCCGGCGGTCGATTGACTGCCTTGCAATGCCCTGTTAGCTGCGGGCATTGAGGGGGGCGTTAAATCTTAGTTGCCTGCGGTCTTCAGTGTTTCGGTCGCTTTGTTGATCGCTTCGATCAGGCTTGAGTTTTCTGAGGGTGCGGTGCTGACCTGACTTGATCGCAGGCACTCATACTGGCTCCAGCCATTGAGCTTCGCGTCAAAGTCGACTTTCTGCCATTTTGGATGGCCATTGTCCTGCAGCCAGTCATGATTGGATTCGATAATACGGCTGACATCTGCAAGACGCTGGCAGTTGTTCATGCGGTAGGCAAAAGTGGTCAGTACAGCTTTGACCGCGATAGTAGGGACATCTTCCTCGAGAAAGTCATAAGTACTTTGTGGGATGGTGGAGGTGGTCTGGTAGGTTTCCAGAATGTTTTTGTCTGTCAGTGGCAGCAAATGGAGTTGATCGTCTGCATCCACGTGTTCCTTAAACAGTGTCACCGGTAGTCCTGCGACATAAACCATCGCGTCAATCTCGCGCTTTTTAAGCGCGCTGAGTGCACTTTTACCTGATTGATAAACTTCCTCTATATCAAAATTTGCCAGTGTCGAAAAAATTACTTTGGAGGTCAGATAGGTGCCGCTGCCGGTGGTGCCGATGGCGATGCGTTTGCCGTCCAGGTCGTCGAAATCCTGAATGTCACGGGTCGCCAGTATATGAATTTCTTCATTGTAGAGCGGGTACATCATGCGGATTTTTTTGGCGTATTTTTTCATTGTCCGGTCGTCGGAACTGGCGATAAAAGCCAGCACATCGGACTGCACGATACCCATCTGGGCGTGTGGTGCTTTGTAGACGTCTTTAATATTGTCCAGTGATCCGCGCGACTCATGGACATCCAGGTTGATGTTGTGACTCTGTAGCAAGGTGCTGAGATCCTTGCCGATTTTGATATAGGTGCCAGAGCTGCCACCGGTAACAATGCCGAGCGTTTCCTGCGCCGCAGCGGGGGTCACTTGAATTACTACAGCAAGCGAGAAAATCGCAAAATGGCGGAAGTAATTTTTCATTGTCACTTTCAAATATCCCTCAAGAAATGGTACGTGCTGACGGACCGGCGGTCCGCGATTTGATTGCTCACCGTGTCGATAGCGTTGCGGCCGCCCGTGCCTTGGCGGTGGACTTGCGGAGTTAAGTCTAGTAGTTCGCAGTGGTTTGTCCACGCGGCAAAGTGTGGCCTGGTTGGCAGCTTTGTATAACTGACGGCGCGGTCAGTTTTTCAATGCGTCCAATAGATCCTTACTGACATCGATACCGCTGCCCGCTGGCGCGGCAGGCGCATCAATTACCGGCGTATTAGAGCGGGTAGTTGTTACCGGCTTTGCCGAAAGCGCGGTGTCGGTGGCGACTATCGCCTTGGTGGTCTCGGTGGGCATTACTGCGGGTTGCGAGGTCGGGCTGACGGGGCTTGTGTCCGTCGACTGTGTGTCGTGCAGGGCGCTTGCCATAGCCGGGGAGTCGGCGGTGGTTTTATAGATCTGTGCGACCAGAACGTTGTACAGCCAGCTGCAGAAAAATACACCGATGATCGTTGAGCTGATAGCCAGAGGTGTTTGCAGAGACCCGGGTATCGGTCTGCTACGCAGCGCGGCCAGCCTAACCCGCACAGGCGTCGTCGATGGGGCTGGAGGTGGAGCCGGGCTTACCGGCTGCGGGTTTTCCCGGGGTTTCTTTTTCGAACTGACGGAACCGCGTGCCGTTGTGCCGACCCTTCGTCTGGATTTCTTTTTTGACCTGGCCGGTTTGGCTTTTACAGGGTTAGTTTGAGTCGGGTTTGTTTGAGCCAGTCTGGTGGTGGTCGGCTCGCTTTTATTGCCACTGAGTTTTATTTTCGGCAGAGGCACAGCGGTGGTATCTCCGCACTCTTTGCAGCGTTTCCGGGTTCGGGATTCTGCGTAGGTGGCGGTCAGCGTGGTGCCGCAGTGCTGGCACTCGTAGCGTATTTTGCTCTGTTGCGTTTTAGGCATCAGGATTTCTTGTAAAAACCGACTTCATAAAGTTGAAGAGCATGGCTTCGCATAGATGGCAGTACGTGAACCTCGGTGAGTTCCGCTATGTGAGTGACATATTTGGTGATGTTGGCTTCGATGACATTAGTCAGGATTCGCAGCACGACGCCACCCAGTATGGCTCCCAGGAGTGTAGTATAAAATGCGGTGTCCAACCCGGATAAGGCACCGCCTTCAACCATCAGGCTGGAAATAAACAGCGTGGTATTCTCGGGATCAAAGTCGCCCAGTGAGAGGCGAAGTTTACCGACCATGACGATTAACCCCATGATAGTGCCGATTAACCCCATCGTGATCAGAATGCTGGAGAACAGTTCGGAAACGCGGTTTTTAGCGTGGAGTTTATCGTTCAGGATGCCAATCAGGGTTTCCTGGCTGATCTCATGGTTTTCCTGAAAAATAGTAAACAGTGAATTGATGTGTGATCGAAAAAGGGAGTCCGGTGTTTTTTTCAGAAACTGCTCGATATCGTCGAGCTCAACCAGTTCGGCCACCTGCTGCGAAGCGGTGAGGGTTTCTCTGGACAGAAAAAGCGCATCGCCAAAGCTTCTGAATAGTGTCAGGCTGGCCAGAATACCGATGATCGTGTAGGCGATTACATCGCTGTGTAAGCCGAGTATGGTGTTGCCGGTGAACAGTGAAACCGTCAGCATGCCCATGCTGAGTAATAGAATGGTAAACCAGAACAACCACTCGCGCAGCGACGAGCGTGCCGAGAAGTGTGTCTGATATTCCAATGGCGTAGATGACATTCGTGCTGTTTCCGGATCCTGCAATATAGAAATAAGTGAGCCGTGTGGTATCGGCGGGTTAGCTCAGGGTGTCTGCTGCCCGGGGGTGTTGCAGTAACCCGGTTCAATGACTGCGGGTCAATCCTTTGAACCTGTTTGCGTTACCGCGATTGATGCCAGGGGGTTGTGTCCGTTGCTTTTAGATTGTTACCAGCATCTATAGATCAGAGCGGCGCACTTGTCATGTAGCGGGGGCGTGGTCGTATCGCAGATTCAGGCCGATGGTGTCAGCGGCGTGCCCGGTGCTGAGCTCAATAGTCGGTTTTACCGCGAAGTTGCTTTAGTTTGCTGTGTTTAGTCTTGCTGTCCATGCGGCGTTTTTGCGAACCGCGAGTTGGCCGGGTCGGACGCCGTTTTTTCGGCACCACGGTAACGCTTCGGATGAGGTCACCCAGTCTGGCAAGCGCGTCATCGCGGTTTTTGTCCAGCACTCGGTATTGCTGTGCCTTGATAACGACCACACCTTCTTTGGTAATACGGCTGTCACGCAATGCCAGCAGGCGCTGCTTATATGCGTCCGGTAGTGATGATGCGTTGATATCAAAACGCAGATGCACAGCAGAAGAGGTTTTGTTTACTTTCTGCCCTCCGGCGCCCTGTGCACGGATTGCCTGCAGCTCTATTTCGGCGGCGGGAATGATAAGGTGTGGTGAGATCTGAAGCATGGTGGCTACAACAATTGAGCTGGGCAGGTTACCGGTGAGTGGGTCGGGTAGCAGTATAGCCGCTTACCGGACTCCCACCCGACAGAATATCTGCAAACCCGCTGTGCCGCGGCACTGTGGTGATCTGTATTACTTTATTATGTCTTGCACACGCGGGACGGAATTGATTTGAATTGCGGGTGGGCCGATCGTTGCTATGGTGGACTGTACACGCACTGTCAGGTGTACGCGCACAGACTGGCGACTAACTGTGTTCCACCGCGGCGATGAAATTGTGATACAGCGACCAGTCAGGTTGTCGGGAGTTTTCTATTTCTATCGGATACGCAATTTTTTCGGCAAGTGCGGCATTGAGCTGCTCCATCCAGAGGTCGACGTCGGCAACGTACCAATGCCATTCCTTGTTGCCGTTGCCGGTGACTACCAGCATCAGGTGGCCGTATTCTCTGCAGTCGAGATGTGAAAGAGCGTTTTCAAGTTCGATCTGCGCCTCGTTGGTCGCTGCATCCGGCATACCGCTGTCAGCGGCCGGCTCATACGACCAGTAAATGGTGATCAGATAGGGGTAGCTTGCCTGTTCAGACCCGTCGGGGATACTTTTAAGGCTCCGGAACACCAGCGTGTTGCCGTTTTCTTCGCCGCTTGCGGTGAAGGTGTTGTCTGGTGCAGATTGTTCTGAAGTCACTGTGTTCCCGTATGTGCAGCGTGGTGGTGCGGGGATTGTGCCAGTGGCACCGGCACAGCGCCAATCGATTTGATAACACGGTAGCAGAGATCGCTGCGAAGTAAGCGGTCATTTCGGTACAATTGCCCATTACTCACCAGAGCCGGCACACGCGCATGAGCAGCACCAGGATTACGGGCATTATTTTCGATAAGGACGGCACATTGTTTAGCTTCAGTGATGTGTGGGGCACCTGGTGTGAGCGCGTGCTGCTGGAGTTGGCGCCGGGTGATCCCGGGTTGCAAGCCCGATTAGCCGATGAAGCAGGCTACAATCTGGCCAGCAAGGAATTCCGCGCCGGCTCACCGGTTGTCAATGCCTCGGCCGATGAGACCACCGCGCTGTGGACGGCGCTGTTGCCGGGTAAATCGTTCGCGGATGTGGAGGCCGCCGGCCTGCGTTGTCTGACCGACTTGCCGTTAACGCCGCTGGCTGATCTGCCGCTCTATTTTGCCGATCTGCGGCAGGCGGGAATGAAGCTTGGTGTTGCCACTAATGACTACGAATCTGTCGCGCGTGATCAGCTGTGCTCAGTGAATGCTGAAGCCGCGGTTGATTTCATTTGCGGATTTGATTCGGGTTTTGGCTACAAGCCGGATTCCGGCATGATTGACGCGTTTTGCAGGCACACCGGGTGTGCAGCGGAGAATGTAGCGATGGTAGGGGACAGTACTCATGACCTTCACGCGGGTCTTGCAGCAGGTGTCGGATTGAAAATCGGTGTCTTAACGGGGCCTGCCAGTGCCGCTGAATTGCAGGACCATGCCGATGTGGTGCTTGATGATATTTCCGGGTTGCTGCCATTTCTGCGCAACGGGATATTGCTCTGACCGGTCTATTGTGTTGTATTGAGTCTGGTTTTAGCCACAGATTACAGGTGCCCCGATGGCCAATAACAGCAGCAAACTAGACAAACTGGTCGCCTCGGCGCGTGCCTCCTACGAGAGTCGGGAGGATGGTTACCGCCAGCGCTCACTGAAAATGTACCCCTGGGTGTGCGGTCGCTGCATGCGTGAATTTGATCAAAGCAATGTGCGTGAACTGACCGTGCATCATCGCGACCACAATCACGACAACAACCCGGAAGACGGCAGTAACTGGGAGCTGCTGTGTGTGTTTTGTCACGATAACGAACACCAGCGCTTCGTGGAACAGATTACCTACGGGGAAGATAAAACCGGACCTGTGGCCACCCATAACCCTTTCGCAGATCTAAAGTCCATGCTTGGCAAAGACACCGACTGATCTCTGTAGATTCAGACGATAGTGGTGGCCGGACCTGCCTCCGTGGTATCAATTGACTGCAGGCCGGTGATCGTCCCGGACTGTCGGCACTGGATATAAATTATCGAACCAAAAAACCGAATCGACTTACCGGGCGGGTCCCTGTTGGTGGTCAACGCATTGTTGCTTGGCCTGAACCAGGTATTGATCAAGCTGGTAAATGACGGTCTGCAGCCGGTGTTTCAGGCCGGGTTGCGCTCGGTTTTTGCGATGTTGCTTATTGTGGCTTTTGCTTTACTGATGAAGCGTCGTCTGAGTATCCGGGACGGTACGCTGATGTATGGAATCATCTGTGGTCTGGTTTTCGCGCTGGAGTTTATTGTGTTGTTTTCTTCACTGGACTTCACCAGTGTAGCGCGGGTTTCTATATTGTTTTATACCATGCCGGTGTGGCTGGCGATTGGTGCGCACTTTCTATTGCCCGGTGAACGCCTTACGCCAATGCGTGTGGCGGGTCTGACGCTATGCGTGACGGGCATGGTAGTGGCATTGATGGACCGTGTCGGGGCCGATGATGAAAACCGTCTACTCGGTGAGGTGCTGGCGATTGCCGCGGGTATCTGCTGGGCCGTGATAGTCTTGTTGGTACGTGGTACAGCACTTAAAAAATCGTCACCGGAGATGCAGCTGATTTATCAGCTTGGCGTCTCTGCGGTGGTGCTGTTACCGCTATCGCTGCTGTTTGGTGATCTGATTCGTGAGATGACCTGGACGCTTACCCTGATATTTGCCTTTCAGGTGGTTGTGGTAGTCGCCGTTGGTTTTACGATATGGTTCTGGGTGCTGTCTGTTTATCCGGCATCGGCCACCGCATCGTATGGATTTCTAGCACCGTTGTTTGGTGTGTTTTTCGGTTGGCTGATACTGGATGAGCAATTAACATTGGCCATTCTGGCGGCATTGGTACTGGTGTGTGCGGGTATTGTGCTTATCAATAGAAAGCCGGCCGCGTAACAACGACAATATCAACGCTGTGTCTATAGCTGTGTATAGGCGATTGCCATCGGGGTACTCTGCTTATGCCGGGCTTCTTTTGTCATAGCGCGCGATCATACAAAGTAGCACTCAATTCAGGTAGTGATGCACTGCCAATTGCTGTCGCAGTCTATAGTGAATTTTGTCAAATCGGTAGTGGTGATAAGCGTGGCTCGTTGCTGCCGAGTTTTTCTTTGCCTTTGGCAACATAGGCTGTCAGTGCTTCGTTGACAGCGCTGTCGATAGGCGGTGGTTCAAATTCTTTGAGTACTTTTTGCCAGACGTCGGTGGCGCGCATGGTGGCGTCTTTAGCACCCGCCAACTGCCAGTTCTCTTGGTTTTGCCAGTCGCTTAAAAAAGGCTGATAAAAAGCGTTTTCGAAGCGTTCCATGGTGTGGTCGCAGCCGAAAAAATGGCCACCGGGGCCAACGTCTGCCATTGCTTCCATGCCGATCTCGGTGAGATCAATTTTCAGTGGTTCGAGCAGATGGCTCATGTGCTGCAGCATCTCGCAGTCGAGGATGATTTTTTCGAACGAGGCGACCAGGCCACCCTCGAGCCAGCCGGCTGCATGGTAAATCAGATTGCCGTGACCCATGGTAGCCCCCCAGAGCGCCATTTGTGTTTCCCAGGTGGATTGCGCATCTGCTGTGTTGGAGGCATTACAGGCGCTGGTGCGATAGGGGATTTTATAGCGACGGGCAAACTGACCACCCGCCATATTGGCCAGTGAATTTTCCGGCGTCCCGAACGCGGGTGCGCCTGAGCGCATATCAACGTTGGATGTGAAGCCGCCATAGATCACCGGTGCACCGGGGCGAGTTAGCTGAACCAGTGATATGCCGAGCAACGCTTCGGCGTTCTGTTGTGCCAGAGCCCCGGCCATGGTGGTCGGAGTCATTGCGCCCATCAGCGTAAACGGCGTGACTATCACCGGCTGCCCGAGCATCGCCATTTGCATTGCACCATAGGCCATTGCATCGTCCAGTTTACGTGGCGAATTGATATTGATGTTGCTCATTACGGTCGGTTGATCGACAAGGTCCTCGAGTGATTTACCGAGTGCGATGGCACACATCTCTGCGGCATCATGAATCCGACCGGCGCCGATCGACATGGTGGAAAACACCTTGTCGGAAAGCGTCAGGCATTCGAAGAGTGTGTCCAGGTGACGGGTGTTCGGTGGCAAGTCAGTTGGAGCCAGTGCCTGATTGCCAAAAAAGCTGATCACATTGAAGTACTGGCCCAGCGAAATGACCCGGCGATAATCCTCGATATTGCCGGCGCGCCGGCCATTGATGCAATCGTGCACATTTGGTGGACCGGAGACCAGGCCAAAATTGATTACATCAGCGCCAACTGAAATTTGGTTGTCCGGGTTGCGCGGTGTCAGGGTGAAAGTTTCCGGCGCCGTGGCGATGGTTTCCATCACCAGGCCACGGTCCATTTTCACCATGCCGTTGTGGTCGACGTCGGCACCGGCGCGTCGAAACAGGTCCAGCGCCTGATCGCCTAGTACTTCGATGCCTTGTTCTTCCAGTATCGTCAGTGAGGCGTTGTGGAGCAGATCGAGTTGCTCTTCATCGAGTGCTTCAATGGGGGCGAAGCGGTTTTTAAGGTTTTTGCGCTGCAGTTGCGGAATCGCCGCATCGGCGGGTTTTTCGCGTCGACTCTTGCGTCTGCCTGATCGTGCCATGTGTTGCTGCTCTTTCCGCTGGTGGGTTTCAAAGCGGCCAGTGTCCCACGAGGCTGCCGTACTGCCAGTCTGAGTGTGCCACATCTGCCTGATGGAATGCAGCTTCCAAACACGGCGGGCACAGGGTCGCCGGTTGAGTATTTAACCGGCGTGTTTCAAACGGTCTAAAATACGATAAACTCGGGGCCTTGGGAGATCTTTGAAGCGAGATCGACTGCAGGGGCAGAGCGGACGTCCGGTTGGTCTGGCGGAATGGCTTGCCGCCAGCGGGTACACAAGGTTTACACACGCAAGTTACTGAATGATGCCTCCCTTAAAAATACGCAGCGGATTACCGAAGTCTGCCAACCTGCCTGAATTGCGAGGGAGTGATCTGTGGTTGCTATCATGACAAGTTGTGCCAGCTGCCGGTGGTGCCGGGTTGCTGTGGTTCTGGCGATGGCATGGTGCGGTAGTGCTGCGGCCGATGCACTCGATGTGCGAATAATCTACCTTGAGCAAAAACAGCAGCGACCTCCGGTACTGTCAAACCTGGTGGTGTGGCCTGAAAACGAAGGAGAGCAGGGTGCGTTGGTCGGTGTGGCCGATAACAACACCACCGGTAAGTTCCTGAAGCAGACTTACACCCTTGAGCAAATACTGGTCGAAGAAGGTAATGACGTTATTGCTGCCGCCGAAGCGGCGCTGGCCGGACCGGTCGTGGTCATTGCCAATGTCAGCGCTGACAATCTGCGTCGCATTGCTGACCTGCCGATGGCCCGGGATGATCTCATATTTAACGCTGGCAGCGCTGACGTTGCTCTGCGCGACGACGAGTGCCGCGCCAATGTGCTGCACACACTACCATCGCGGGCAATGCTAACCGATGCACTGATGCAGTTTTTCACCAAGCGCAAATGGAAGTCGGTGTTTCTGCTTGAGGGGAATCGCGTGGTTGACGGTTTGTTTGCCGATGCGGTTCGGCAGTCTGCCCGCAAGTACCGCATTTCCATTGATCATGAAAAACGCTGGCTGGATGATGCAGACATGCGTCGCAATGCAGCAGCAGAGATTCCTGCGTTTACTCAGGCGCGAAAGTACGATGTGGTTGTGGTTGCTGACGAGCATGACGATTTTGGTCAATACGTCATGTTTAATACCTGGTTGCCGAGGCCGGTGGCCGGAACGTCCGGGTTAGAGCCGGTTGGCTGGCACCGGGTGGTCGAGCAATGGGGAGCGGCGCAGTTACAGTCGCGGTTTTACGAGCGGGCCGGACGCGGCATGACCAGCGTCGACTACGCGGCCTGGGCGGCTGCGCGAAGCATCGGGGAGGCGGTAACCAGAACCGGTTCGGTGATGCCGCAGGAACTAATGTCCTATATAGTGTCTGACAAGTTTTCACTGGGCGGGTTCAAAGGTGCAAAGATGACCTACCGCCGGTGGAACGGGCAGTTGCGCCAGCCGATACCGCTGGTACATCCTCAATCGGTGGTGGCGCTAGCGCCGATCGACGGATTTTTACACCAGACAACCGAGCTCGATACACTGGGGCTCGACCAGCCGGAATCACGATGCACAAGTATGGGAACACAGTAAGTGGGAAAGTGGAACCTTAGTGGTTTAGCAGCCGGTTTGCTGATGTTCTCACAAGGCGCGTCGGCTCATTGGATCTATATTTCCAATGAAAAAGACGACACGCTATCGGTGATCGATTCGGAAACCAACGAAGTAGTGAAAACTATTGAAGTTGGTGAGCGTCCGCGAGGCGTGACGTTGTCGCATGATTTTAAATACCTGTTTATCTGTGCCTCCGATTCCGACACGGTGCAAATGATGGACATCGCCACTGACAAGATCATTCACGATCTGCCCTCCGGCGAAGACCCGGAGCAATTTGCCTTGCATCCGGATAACCGGCATTTGTATATTGCTAACGAAGATGATGCAGTAGCCACTGTGGTGGATATTCAATCCCGCACTGTGGTTGCACAGATTGATGTTGGTGTGGAGCCAGAGGGCATGGCAGTGAGTCACGATGGCAAGTGGGCTATCGTCACCTCTGAAACCACCAACATGGCACACTGGATTGATACTGAAACGCAGGAGCTTGTTGACAATACACTGGTTGATCAGCGTCCGCGTGATGCAGAATTTAATGCCGACGATACCGAGCTGTGGGTGTCGTCAGAGATTGGTGGCACGGTATCAGTCATCAATACTGAAACTCGTCAGATCGATAAGATCATCAACTTTGAAATCAAAGGCATCTCCCCTGACCGGATTCAGCCTGTCGGTATAGAGCTTACTGCGGACGGTAAGTATGCGTTCATTGCACTGGGGCCGTCGAATCATCTTGCTGTTGTGGATCGCGCAACCTACCAGCCGATCAAATATATACTGGTGGGCCGGCGAGTCTGGCACACAGCGTTATCGCCAGAGCAGGACAAGCTCTACACCACTAATGGTGTGTCCGGTGATGTGACCGTGGTCGATGTAAAATCACTGAAGGCGATCAAGTCTGTCAAAGTCGGGCGCTACCCGTGGGGCGCGGCGATTCTGCCGAAAGAGCATATTCCTGACTAGTTGGCGTTGCGTATCGTGTGCCGACTGGCGTTTGGCATCGCCTCCTCTAGATGCCGGTACTGGCATCACCGTTTGTGCCACCAGCACCGGTAGTGATGCCTTGCCCACAAGGCGAGATCACTTCAGGGCGGAGCATGCTGCTGTCAGGGCAGATTGAGACCACCGTTTCTAGCGTATACCTTGGCCACCGCCGAGTCGTCTTCGCGGCCAAGTCCGGAGCCGGCGGCGGCGAGGAACTGCTGTAGTGCAGCAGCAGACAGCGGCGTCGGGAATTTAGACGAGTGAGCAATATCACACACGATGCCCAGATCCTTGACGAAAATATCAACGGCTGAGTGCGGCGTGTAGTCACCGTCGGCGATGTGCGGGCCACGATTTTCAAACATCCAGCTGGTACCGGCACACTGCGAAATTACCTCGACGGTGGTCTTTGCATCGACACCCTGGCTGAGTCCAAAAGTAATGGCCTCCGCGGCCGCGGCAATGTGCACGCCGGCCAGCAGTTGATTGACCGACTTCATTGCAGAGCCGGGTCCTGCAGCATCACCGAGAGTGAAGACTTTTTCAGCCATAGCATCGAGTGCGGGTTGAGCGGCGCTGAAGGCGTCAGCAGTCCCTGACGCGAGCACTGAAATTTTGCCTTGCGCCGCTTTCACCGAGCCACCGGAGATCGGTGCGTCCAGATAGTGCAACTGGTGTTTCTGGCAGTGTGCTTCCATTGCTTTGGCGAACTCGGGCGGCACAGTGGCGCAGGATACAATCACCGCTCCCGGTTTCATTGATGAGAGTAGCTTGTCCTGCAGTAATATCGATTCTGTCTGGGCAGCGTTGACGACCACTAGAATCAGGCAATCGAGCTGTGCGGCCACATCTGCCAGCGGATCAGACTTGCCACCAGCGGCGACAAATTCAGCGACGCGGGCGTCACTGATGTCGTTACCGTAGGTGGTGATGCCGGCTTTTACCAGGCTCGAGGCCATGCCAAAACCCATAGATCCCAGTCCTGCGACGGCCGCTGTGTAGTCCTTTGTCGTCATTAAGTTTTCTCTACTCAAATAGGTGGTTGTTGTGTTGCAGTGGTGTGTCAGATGCCGCGTTTGTCGACAGTGCGCACGGCTTTGCCCTGGCTGCGCGGCACGCCCCCGCTGTCAGCTACGTTGACGATCGCCGTCACCCCCACCACCTCTTTTACCAACTGCGCAAGCTTATCGCCGGCGGCTGTCCTTTGCCCGGCCGACAGATCACTGCCGGCTGCCTCTGTGTTGATGGTCATCACGTCCATGCGGTTGTCGCGAGTCAGTTCAATTTGAAAATGGGGCGCCAGCGCCTCGATCTTCATTAGCTGTTCTTCAATTTGCGTGGGAAATACATTGACGCCGCGCAGGATGATCATGTCGTCACTGCGGCCGGTGATTTTTTCCATCCGCCGCATGCTGCGGGCGCTACCCGGCAGCAGCCGGGTCAGATCCCTGGTGCGATAGCGAATGATCGGAAAGCCTTCTTTGGTCAGCGATGTAAACACCAGTTCACCTTGCTCGCCATCGGCGACCGGCTCGCCGGTGTCCGGGTTGATGACTTCCGGGTAGAAATGGTCTTCCCATATGGTCGGTCCGTCTTTGGTTTCGACACATTCGCTGGCGACGCCCGGGCCCATGACTTCTGACAGCCCGTAGATATCGGTGGCGTGCATATCGAAGGCTTGTTCGATTTCCTCGCGCATCGCGTTGGTCCAGGGTTCCGCACCGAAAATACCCACCTCCAGCGAGCTGTCTCTCGGGTCGATGCCCTGAGCGCGGAATGCATCGAGGATCGACAGCAGATAGCTTGGGGTCACCATGATAGTTTTAGGTTTGAAGTCTTGAATCAGTGTGACCTGACGTTCAGTCATGCCACCTGATACCGGTACGACCGTGCAGCCGAGTTTTTCAGCGCCATAGTGCGCGCCGAGTCCGCCGGTGAACAAGCCATAGCCGTAGGCGACGTGGACCAGATCGCCGGTTTTGGTGCCGGATGCCCGCATCGAACGCGCAACCAATGTGGCCCAGTTGTCGATATCTGTGCTGGTATAGCCGACCACAGTGGGCTTGCCTGTGGTGCCGGAAGAGGCGTGTATCCGACGAATTTGCGCCTGCGGTACGGCAAACATGCCATACGGGTAGTTATCGCGCAGATCGGCCTTAACGGTAAACGGGAAGCGCGCGATATCGTCGAGTGATTTGAGGTCGTCAGGGTGAATATTGGCTGCGTCAAAACTGTTTTTGTAGTGTGGCACGTTGTTGTAGGCGTGAGACAGCGACCATTGCATGCGTTGCAACTGCAGTGCGCTGATTTCATCACGCGATGCTATCTCAATGGGGTCCAGTGCTGCACGATCAGGCGTCAGGTCTTTCAAGTTTTGACTCCACTTGACTTAGTCGCCCGATGATCGCGGGCGGTGGGCGGATACGTGGCGATATTCTCGCAGAAACGTTCACCCGGCGCGATTCGATTCTATGCTGCCAGACGCAGGTATCAGGATAATGGCGACCGGCGCAACTGACCCTCTGGATCAGCCTGTGGCAGCGCCTTGCTGGAAGTTTTTACGTAATGAAACGATATTTGGGGATTTCACTGGTGCCACAACTGTTAAAAAACGTTAAAGTTGTCGCAGTGCCAGACGCGAAGCAGTACTAGACCGGGAATGGGTCATGGTAGCGCTGATCGGGCGCATTTCCTGTGGATCGTAGCAGTTGCGGGAAAGCAAAACGTTGAGGGAACAGCTGAACATGGTATTGATTTGGGAGGTGTAGTGAATAATTCATAAATAATTGATATCAAAGTAATCTTTGAAGTGGGGCGAGTACAGTGCAAAGCAGTGGGTCAATATCCGAGGCAATTCGCAGTATCTATGATGCGGCGATTACGGAAGATCGGTGGCGCCAGGCGCTAAACACGTCGGTTGAGCATATCGGAGCCAGGAGCTCTGCGTTGCTGGTTCGTGACATCGACACCTCCCGTCCCTACCAGATCAATGCGCTTTGCGATCGTTTTGAGGAGCTCCCCGATGGCGTCCTTGACTACTATGTAGAAAATCTCAGTCATGAAGAACTGCTGGCCTATGAGTATGTGATCAAAAACAAACACCAGATGCTGTTTGACGATCAGGACATCTGGCCCGATATTCACAGCCCCGACAGTCGACTCGACTTCAAATACCTGTCTGAACACGTGGGTATTTTTCGACGGCTGGTCAGTCGCCTCAACGACAACAGTCGCTGGTTCGACTGCATTACTTTTCAGTTCGACAACAAATACCATAAAATTCCCGAGCACAGCTACACCAGAGCACAGGAACTGATTCCGCATCTGGCCCAGGCAATTGAGCACGGACGGATAAATCACCGCCTGAATGTCATGTACCGTGCGGTTCTGGGGGCGCTTGATCACGTGCGAATCGGTATGTGTGTGGTGCTTGATAATGGCGAGGTGATTGTCGCCAACAAGGAGGCGAAGCGGCTGCTGGATATGAATGATGGCCTCTCGCTCAGTGCTACCGGCCACTTGTACTGCGACAGCACAGAGCTGTCGGCAGAAATCGGTCATGCGGCAACGATGCTTTCAAACACAGCCAAAGGAATTAATAGTCAGGCGATCTATAGCCTGAAAATTCCCCGTAAGTCGGTGGATTCAGAGTTTCTGCTGGAGATCACGGCGTTGCGCGATTGTCGATCAGAAATTGAGACCGGTCTGTCCGGGGCATTACTGACGGTCATTGATACAGAGAAAAAATACCAACTGGATCTGTCTGTATTCGGCCGTGCCTACAAGCTGACCGATGCCGAGCTGAAGGTGACCGAATTGATTATTGCCGGTCTGGAGAATCAGGAAATAGCGGATGATCGGGGCGTTAAAGTCAGCACCATTAAAGCACAGGTGAAATCTATACGGGTGAAAACCGGGGTTACCTCCCGGGTGCAGTTACTGAGGCTGGTGCTTCAGACTGATCCACCTATCGGCGATGAATAAAGCCGTCGTTTTTGCGTGGCAGTAGCGGTTGATTTTCCCGGTTGACCGGCAGGCCGCGGTGTTGTGATTTACGGTGTTTTTCAGTGTCTGGCACGGGCCGGGGCAGGTGATTTCAGTGCCGGGTTGCTCAGTCTGGCACGGATCGAATGGCTTGCTCCAGAGTCTGCAGTTTATCGGCGATATCCAGTGATTCCACATTGCCGAGACCCAGCACGATCTCCCGGCAAACCCGTGCTGATCGCTTATGCCATAGCATGCGTTCCAGAGGTACAGCGCCGATGCTCTGGTGTCGAAGCGCTTGCTCCAGCGCATTAAGTGGGCGGGGTTTACGCAGCGTCAGCACCATGTTGAGGCTGCCGGCATAGTTGGCTGGCGCTTGCAGTGTGCGGCTGTTCTGAAGATGTTCCAGCAGTACTTTGCGGCGTTGTGTATAGATGTGACGGGCGCGCTGAAGGTGGCGCGTGACCGCGCCGTTATCCAGCAGTTCTGCGACGGCGGCCTGATTGATGGTGTTGTGACCGCCGCCGAGTGATCGAAGGCAGTGGTGGGCGCTGTCGGCGTGGCTCGCCGGCACCACCAGCCATGCGACGCGTACCGCCGGAAACATCAGCTTTGAAAAAGTGCCGGCGTGCAGTACGCGTGCTTCGGTATCGATTGCCGCCAGTGCCGGGCCGGGTTGAGTGGCGTCGCGGAATTCACTGTCGTAGTCATCTTCGAATAACACCGTACCGTGCGTGCGTGACAATGCCAGCAACTGCGCCCGCCGATTTGCGCTCAACGGCATGCCGCGGGGGTATTGAAAGCAGGGGGTGCTGTATATCAGTGCCGGTGGGTTGTCTGTACTGGCAGGCACCAGACCCTGGTGGTCGATGAGGCAGGGCGACAATTGCAGGCCCAGGTGGCGAAAGGCGTCGGTCGCACCGGAATAGCCCGGTGACTCTACCCAGACGGTGTCGCCCTGATCGGTAAACAAAGCACCACCCAGGAGCAGACTTTGGCGGGTAGAAGCCGTGATGATGATTTGCTCCGGCTGCACATACAGCGAGCGATAGGTAGCAAGGTAGCGTGCCAGCGCCGATTGCAATTGTGGCAGAGAACTGTGCTGGTAACTCAGTTGCGCCGGAGACAGGCGCGATGCGACCTGTAGTGCGTTTTTCCAGGCGGTCTGCGGGAACAACGCTGTGTCCGGCTGGCCCGGTGAAAAGGTATCGGGACGCGGTGGTGCTACCTTAAACTGCCTTGATCGTCCCGACAGCGGCCAGCGGCTTCGCGAAGACGGTGTCGGCGGGTGGGGGTGGTAGTTTACCCGGGTACCACGCCGACCATCGCTGTGCAGCAGGCCTTCGTCGCAGAGTTGGTTGTAGACACTGATCACTGTGTTGCGACCGATACTAAGCTCAGCGGCCAGTGTGCGGCTGGCGGGCAGTGTCATACCGTGGAGCAACCGGCCAGTGATAATTGCCTCGTACAGAGATAAATACAGCTGCCTTACCTTGGGCAGATCTGAGCTTGGCGAGGGTAACAGCGAATGCAACTGCTCAGGGCTGAGCATGTGAGTACCTGTTTATTTTGGTTCTGTTCATTTGGTCATTATGTGCCTATATAACAGAACCAAAATACTACATACTCCTGCTCAAACTTCCAAGATAGATTTGGTTCGGGCGTGTGCGGTGTTGTCTGGCCGCTATCCACGTGATCTGAAACACCTCGACAAGAGATAATCTTTATGCAAAGCAGCAACGCTGATGTTATTAACCGCCCGAGTGTCTGTCCGCTGGATTGCCCCGATTGTTGCAGCCTGAATGTATCAGTGCGTGATGAAAAAGTGGTTGCCGTGCAGGGCTCGTCGGCTAATCCCTATACAGACGGTGTAATTTGCAACAAAGTCTCTCGCTATTACCCCGAATTTGTTCACGGCGAAGGGCGCTTACATAAACCACTTCAGCGTACCGGCAAGCGTGGTGACGGGCAATATCAGGAAATTTCGTGGGAAAAGGCTTTGGATCTGGTCTACGAGGGGTTCAGCAAAGCCATAGATACCTATGGGTCTCAGTCGGTGATGCCATTTAATTATGCCGGGCCGCACGGTGAGTTAGCTGCAGGTTCAATGGATTGCCGCTTTTTTCATAAGCTAGGCGCTACACGGCTGAACCGCGGGCCGCTTTGCGGGGCAGTTCGGGGTCGTGCTTATACCAGCTTGTACGGAGCTGCTGCCGGTATGCCGCCAGAGCAGGCAGAGCATGCGGATCTTATTGTGGTGTGGGGTAATAATGTCACGGTCTCCAACCTGCATCTGATCCGCGTGATCAACAAAGCACGTAAGACAGGAGCGCGTTTGATTGTGATTGATCCCAAGCGCACCAAGGTGGCTGAGCAAAGTGATTTATATCTGCCAATACACCCCGGTACAGACGTGGTTTTTGCGCTGGCGGCTGCCGCAGAGCTTGAGCGCCGTGGTGCTGTCGATGCAGAATTTATAGAGCTTTGGACGCTTGGGTTTGAACAATACATGCACGAAGCGCGCAAGTATACGGTGGCAGAAGTAGAAAAACACTGTGGCCTGAGTGAGGCGCAGTTTAATGAATTTATAGATCTGTACACAGCGGCAACCACCGTTGCCGTATCGGTGGGCAATGGCATAGAGCGGGGTCGTAGTGGTGGCTCGGGCCTGCGCGCGGCGATGGCGCTGCAGGCAATCACCGGTAACCATGGCAGGCTGGGGGCGGGTGTACTGGCAAAGGCGGGGCTGATTAACCCGAAGACAACTGACAAGTTGCAACGGCCTGATCTGATGGCCGAACCGACGCGCGTATTTAACATTGTTGATGTCAGTGAAAAACTGCTCAACCGCGAGATGAAAATTCCCGTCAAGGCGATCATGATCTACAACCATAATCCGGTCTGCACGCATCCGGATCAACAGCAAATGATCGACGCTCTAAGTCAGCAGGATCTTTTTATTGTCGGTTGCGATATTGTGATGACAGACTCTATGCAATACGCTGATGTGATTCTGCCGGCGGCCAGCCATTTTGAATATGCAGACATTTATGGTTCCTACGGACAAAACTATCTGCAGCGCGCTGAGCCTGCGATTCCCTGCGTCGGTGATAGCCTGCCGAATACCGAGATCTTCCGTCGACTGGCAAAGCGTTTCGGTTTTGAGGAAGATGCCTTCAGTGAGTCTGATGCACAATTGATGGATGCGGCTATTGATGGCAGCGATGTGCGGCTCAACGGTGTGAAACCCAGTGAAATCTCTACCGGCAAAGCGGTTGAACTAAAACCGGTCGCCGGCGGTGAAACTATTCTGTGCGAGAACGTGTTGCCGGCAACGCCGTCGGGGAAAATTGAACTGTATTCTGCAGAACTAGAGCAACAGTACGGATTTGGCGTGCCGCGCTACGACCCCGTACTTAAGGACAGACGGTTTGTTTTAATCTCTCCTTCTTCGTCGAAGCGCACCAACGCCACCTTTGGCGGCTGTGCAGAGTCGGGCGGGATAGAAATCCTGGAGATGAACCCGGCAGATGCCGGATCTTTGCAGCTGGCAGACGGCTGTAACGTTGTCGTGAGTAATGACCTGGGTGAAGTCAGTTTACAGTTGCAGGTGACGGATGCCGTACAGCCCGGTGTACTGTACAGCCCCAAGGGTACCTGGCTTGGCACCAGCGCCACCGGCCGCACCGTAAACGCATTGATCAATGCTGCAGTGCGCACTGATATCGAAGACGGCGCCTGTTACAACGAAACCTTTGTTGATGTAGGGGCATCTGGCTTGCGCTAGTGTTGTCTGGTATTGCTGACTGTCGCCAACTGAATGGTGTTACCGTCGCCGCCCCGTTACGATGAACCGACTGGCTGGTGGTGGATAAGCCCGGTGACCCGTAATGAAAGAAAAGACAATTAAGCACAAGGTAAAGCCTGATGCGTCCGGTAGTGTGCTTGTTGGTGCACTGATGCTGACCGCATCGCTGTTCAGTTTTGCGTTGCAGGATGTGTTTGTAAAGGCGCTCAGTGATCGCTATACCGTGGTGCAGATACTGACATTGCGAATTGCTGTCGTGTTTGTGTTTTTTCTGGGGTTGTGCCGGCTGCGCTATGGCTGGAAGATTCTTCGCACTGAGCACGTAAGGTTATTGCTGGGCCGTGGGGTACTGGCTTTTCTGGCGTTTACGGCCTACTACATGGCGTTGTCGAAAATACCAATGGCAGAAGCCTCAGCGGTGTATATGACAGCGCCATTGTTCGTCACGCTGCTGTCTGTGCCATTGCTCGGTGAGTCTGTCGGTGTACATCGGTGGTTTGCAGTCTGTGTCGGCTTTCTAGCCGTGCTGTTGATTATTAATCCGGGATCAGCACTGTTTAAAATCGAGATTGTGCTGCCGCTGTTCAGTGCGCTGTGCTATGCCATGCTGCCTATTTTGACGCGCAAAGTGGGCTTGTCCGCGCATGTATTAACAATGACACTCTATAATGCGTTGTCGTATCTGCTGTGTTGCATACTGCTATCCGTTGCCATCTATTGGTTTCCGGCCAATGGTGATTCGTCCGGGTTATGGCAGGATCTGGCGCAGCCGTGGGTGCTTCCCGGTGCCTTCGATTCCGGGGTGATTGTTGTGTCCGGGGTGATATTCTGTCTGGCCATTCTTTGCATCACACAGGCTTACCGGGTGGCTTCGGTGAGTGCGATAGCCCCCTTCGAGTACACCTATTTGTTGTGGTCAATTGTGATGGGCTATATCGCGTTTGGCGATGTGCCGGGCGTGCGTACTGTGCTTGGTGCAGCGATTATTGTTTTGTGTGGTATCTATGTGTTGTATCGCGAACAGCGTCGTGCCGCCTGACACTGTCTGCGGTTGCAGACAGTGTCAGGCGAGCTTACAGCACGACAGAAACTACAGGCAGGCGGTCAGCAGTTTTAAGGTGTTTTCGTGCGTCATGGTGACTGGATTGCCGCCGGTGCTGGGGTCTTCCAGTGCACTTTTTACAAGGCTGTCCAGGTCGGGGTCTTTCACGCCTAATTCGGTCAGATTTGCAGGTATTGAAAGCGTTTTGTTAAGCTGGCCAACAAAATTATAGAAGCCGTCATAGCCGCCTTCAATGCCGAGGTAGCTGGCCGCTGCATTGAGTTTTTGTTCTATTTCAGGGCGGTTAAACACAAGTACGTTTTGCATGACGACAGCATTGGTGGTGCCGTGGTGGGTGTTGAAGACGGCCCCGATCGGATGGGACAGTGCGTGTATTGCGCCAAGCCCTTTCTGAAATGCCGTTGCACCCATGGCAGCGGCGCTCATCATGTGGCCACGCGCTGTGAGGTTTGCGCCATCGGCGTAGGCAACCGGCAGATTTTCTTTCACCAGTCGCATGCCTTCCAGTGCCATGCCCTGGCTCATCGGGTGGTAGTGCGGTGAGCAATAGGCTTCGAGGCAGTGGGCAAAGGCGTCCATGCCGGTGCCGGCGGTAATCATTTGCGGCATGCCGACGGTTAGCTCGGGATCACAGATAACCTGCACCGGCAATACTTTGGGATGAAAGATGATCTTCTTTACGTGAGTAACCGAGTTGGTGATTACTGACGCGCGTCCCACCTCTGAGCCGGTTCCGGCGGTGGTGGGTACAGCGATTATCGGGTGAATGGCGTCGGAGTCGGCGCGTGTCCACCAGTCGCCAATGTCTTCAAAGTCCCACAGAGGGCGCGACTGGCCAACCATGAATGCCACCATTTTGCCCAGATCAATGGCTGAGCCTCCACCAAATACAATAACGCCGTCATGTTGACCGGCCTTGTAAATTTGCAGAGCCTCATCGAGGTTTTTCTCGGTCGGGTTCGGGTCGACGTTGCTGAATACGGCCCGCCCCAGGCCGGCGGCGTCGAGCAGATCAAGGGTGCTGGCGGTTATCGGCAGATCCGCCAGTCCGCGATCAGTCACCAGCAAGGGCTTTTTAATGCCAGCGGCGGCACATGCGTCGCCAAGTTCATTGATGCGGCCCGCACCGAATTTTATGGCGGTGGGGTATGACCAGTTGCCAACCAGTTGCATAGTATTGCCTGTTGTGTCTTTGTTTATAGGGTGCGGTGGCCGAGGTTTCAGGCTCGTTCGAATCCGCGTTTTATTTCGTAGTCGGTGACGATGCGATTAAACTCTTCGAGTTCCCATTGTGCAGCACGTACATAGTGATTGACAACATCGTCACCGAATGCCTCGCGCAGCATCGCCGAGGTGCTTAGCGCTTTTGCGGCGTCACGCAGGTTGTTGGGGATGTTTGTGGCGTCCGCGGCCGCGTAGGCGTCGCCGGAATACTCTGGTGGCAATTCGGATTTACTGTTGAGACCGGCGATACCGGCGGCGATTATAGCCGACAGCGCAAGATAGGGGTTGAGATCTACCCCGCCGATACGGCATTCAAAACGGACAGCGCTGGTGCCATTGCCGACAACGCGATAGCCCGCCGTGCGGTTGTCGACCGACCATATGATCTTGGTCGGCGCGAAGGTACCGGCAATAAAGCGCTTGTAGGAATTTATATAGGGTGCCAGAAAAAAGGTAATATCGGCGGCGTGGTTGAGCTGACCGGCCAGGTAGTGCTTCATGGTGTCTGACATGCCGTGCGGATCTTCAGCGTCATAGAAGGCAGGCTTACCATCCCCGGTCCACAATGATTGATGGACATGACTCGATGAACCGACAGTGTCCTCGTGGCATTTGGCTAGAAACGTCACGCTGCGACCCTGTCCGTGGGCAATTTCTTTTACCGCGTTTTTGGCAATGGCGTGGTTGTCTGCCATATCGACAGCGTCGGCGTAGCGAATATTCAGCTCGGCTTGTCCGGCTTCGGCTTCACCTTTGGTGTTCTCAACCGGAATACCAGCGGCTGCCAAACCGTTGCGTATCGCCCGCATCAGGGGCTCTTCCTTGGCGGTCTGGAATATATGGTAGTCCTCGTTATAGGGGCTGAACGGGGTTAAGTCACGGTAGTCTTTGCGGCGTGCTTCGTCATAGCTTTCGCAGTAGAGAAAAAACTCCAGCTCAGTGGCAGAAGCGGCGGTGTAGCCAAGCGCCTGCAGCCGGGCCACCTGCTTTTTCAGCATGGCGCGCGGTGAGTGCGGTACTTCTTCATGAGTATGATGGTCCAGCACATCGCAGAGCACCAGCACGGTGCCTTCCGCCCACGGGGTTCGCCTCAGGGTGGATAGATCAGGCTGCATGACATAGTCACCGTAACCACTGGTCCAGCTGGTGGATTGATAGCCGTCGGGCGTGGCCATTTCGAGGTCGGTGGCAAGCAGGTAGTTGCAGCAGTGGGTTTCCTGCCAGGCATGATCGATAAAGTTCTGCGCGTGGAATCGCTTGCCCATTAAGCGCCCTTGCATATCCACGATAGCGGCCACCACAGTATCTATAGTGTTGTCGGCGACAGCGGCTTTTAGTTCATCGAGTGTCATGTTGCCTGGCATAGTATATAAACCCTGTTAATGTCTGATTGAAAGTGAGCGGACGACGTGCGTAGAGGTATTGCGATTGTGGTCTGTCACTGCGGAATTCGGTAGGCGTTCTTCGTTGCGTATTATCGGGCGATTTGTACCGTGTTGGATGGATAGGTTATCTGTCCTGAGCATTGCCTGATCCCGGTCGTGAACAAAAACCCGTATGACTCGATTAATGACGGCTTTAAGCTGTGACTGAATTGAGTTAATGCATTGCAATTTCCCGCTGTGTTGCGCGTGTCCCGATCAGCCTTGAAAACCCTGGCGGCCCCGGCTGCTGCGGTGTTGGCGTCTTGCTTATTGTTTACCATAAACGGTGATCGGCAGCTACCATGCGATGTATTCAATGATGCGGGACTACAGGCGCCACTTATTGTTGCTGGTGCAGGCCCGCGTGTTGTTGAGGCAGCGCATCCTGCAGCAACTTGCAGAGATCGGAGCTGACGCTGTGAATGGCATCGGTGCTGGCGATGAGGTCGTTGCGGATTTCGATCATGGCATTATGCAGCTTACGTGGTAGAGCATGTTCCTGCAGGGTATGGGTGACACCGTCCTGCGGGCCGTAGGGTTCATTGCGGCGTGTCAATAGAGTGGTGTGGCGCGCAGCGTTTGCCAGCAGCTTATCGGCAAGGCGGCTGTCGTCATCGTGCAGAATGCCAAGTTCAACCTCACGGGGTTTGCCGTGGTACAGCGGTGTAAAGCTGTGCAGGGTAACTATTGCGGGGTCAGTACCCTGCGACACCCCCTGATCGATTACCCGCGTCAGGGTTTCGCGAAACGGCAGGTAGACCGTCTCTATGCGCTCATTGCGTTGCTGCTCTGTCAGTTCTGCGTTAACCGGAATATCAAACGCTTCACTGCTGGCGGTGATCGCGGTCGTTGATGACGGAGGCCTGTTGCAGTCGTACACCAGTCGTGACACAGTGCCTGCCACCAGTGGTGAATCAAAGTGCCGGCTTAAGTGGACGGCGGTGGCCAGCGCACCCGGGTCCCACGCCGCATGAGATGCGATCGTTTTATCGTCGAGGCCAAGCTGTTGGTAGCGACCGGGAATAGCATTGGACGCGTGCTCGCAAACAAAAATAAATGGTCCCCGGCCTGACGGGTTAATGACCTCTACCGATTGATTCTGATCGTTTGAATTCATAAAAGAGCCCTGCGTGCCGGCTGGCGAGTATGTGATGACGGCAGTGGTGCCTGCTGCCATGGAGTACGGGTGTAAAGTACGTTCAGGTGGCGGGGTTGTGTCGGGTTTCTACGCTGATGTAATTGCGCGCGCCAGTATCGCCGGGTCAACATTGCCGCCCGAAACAATACAAACGATAGTATCTGAGTTTATTTCCTGCTGGCGAAACAAAGCGGCGGCCAGTGCCACAGCGCCGCCGGGCTCTGCAACCAGCTTGAACCGGTGTTGCGCGACTGCCATCGCCTGTAACGCTTCATCGTCAGTGACTACCAGTCCGGCGCCACAAAGGCGTTTGATTACCGGGAAGGTTAATTCCCCCGGTGATGGTGTCACGATCGCGTCGCAGATTGATGGCCGGTAATCAATCACAGACTCGCGCTGACCGCTGCTGACGGACCGTGCAACGTCGTCGTAGCCGGCAGGCTCTACGCTTCGAACGACAAGATCGGGTGCCTCTGCCTCTAAAGCCAGCGCTATGCCTGAAGTCAGACCACCGCCGCCGCAACACACCAGCACGTCGGCTTGATTGATTTGTTGTTCGTTGAGCTGTCGGGCGAGTTCGAGTCCACAAGTGCCTTGTCCGGCGATGACCTGGGTGTTGTCGTAAGGTTTGATCAGAATGCAGCCGCGTTGCTCTGCGAGTTCGCGTCCGATAGCCTCGCGGTCCTCGCCACCGGGTCTGTCGTACAGCACGACTTCAGCACCGTAGGCTTCGGTGTTACGGCGCTTCAGTTCCGGTGCATCGTTGGGCATGATGATGGTTGCTTTGGTTTTATGCAGGGCGGCGGCATAGGCAATCGCCTGCGCGTGATTACCGGACGAATAGGCAAGCACCCCGGCGTTAAGCTGCACCGGTGTCAGTGTTGACAGAGCCGCCCAGGCACCGCGGAACTTAAACGCACCGGTGACTTGCAGGCATTCGGCTTTGACCAGAATTCGTTTGCCGGTCTCATCATTTAACAGCGGGCTTTCCAGCAGCGGCGTGGTATTTACATGACCGAGACAGCGTTGCTGCGCTGCTCGGACATCATCAATGGTCGGGACGCGGTTGTGGTCGGGAATCATGGGCTGCTCGCTTGCTGGCCTGGTCACAGAAAAAGCACAATCACGCCTGCGATAATTACCAACAGCTGCGCAATTAGATTGATGCGTAGTATGACGCCGAACGAGATCGCTGTCAGCGCCAGCGCTGTTTTTATAAATGCCAGCAGGGCCGCGATAGTATTGCTGCCAAGTTGCAGCAGCGCCGGCTCTGCAATCATCGCCGGTGGAATCAGATAGAGACCGATACCCAGAGCCATAGCCTTGAGTGCCACCTGCAGCCAGTTTTCGTTGACCATGCCGGCGGCAATAAACACCGCTCCGCAGACTGGCGGGGTGATGGTAGATAACAGCGCATACCAGAACACAAACAGATGTGCCTGCAGCGGGCTTAAGCCCAGTTCGATCAACGCCGGTCCCGCCACTGATACACAGATAACATAAGCCGCCGTGGTGGGAACTTCCATACCGAGTATCAGGCAGGCGAGGGCGGTCAGGATCAGTGCCAGCCATAGATTACCACCTGACCCGGCCAGAATAGTTGATGTGATTTTGATGCCGAGCCCTGTCATGCCGAGTACCCCGATAATGATCGAGGCGCACAGAATGATTGCAGCGATGCTGGCGATCTGACTGCCTGCCTGTACGCACAGTGAGCCGATACGCGGTAGAAATTTATCGATGGAAAATGCCGGTGTACTATCGAAGGCGAGCAGCAGCACCGCGGCGAGTCCGGCAATGCAGGCCGAGTATTGCGGGGTGAAACCGAAAAAAAACATGCCTGCCAACAGCACACTAAAAGGTATTAAAAAAAATGCGGTAGTGATGATAACGCTGCGTGTATCGGGCAGCAGGTCTTTTGGTATAGCGGCGAGATTGTAGCGTCGACTATAGGCGTCGATGCCGATCCACACGGCAAAAAAGTACAGCACCGCCGGTAGCAAGGCGGCACTCATGATGCCGGTATAAGGTATGCCGGTTAATTCCACCATCACAAAAGCACCGGCGCCCATCAATGGCGGCATAATCTGTCCGCCGCTCGATGCCACCGCCTCGGTTGCCCCGGCCAGTGTTTTCGGGTAGCCGAGCCGTGTCATGGCGGGCAGGGTAACTGCACCGGTAGAGGCAACATTGGCCGACGCTGAGCCGGAGATTGATCCAAACATGGCACTCGACAACACGGATACTTTGGCGGCACCGCCGCGCAGTCGGCCACCGGCTGCCGCTGCCAGATTCATAAATCCCCGGCCTGCTTCACCGGCGTTTAATATCGCGCCGAAGATGACAAACACGGCCACGACGTTGACCGAGATCCCGGTGAGTTTGCCCCAGACGCCGCCCTCGGCGATGGTGAGCGTGCCAAGAAAGCTTTTTAGCGGCAAGGCGCTGAAACCAAATTCACCAGGCAGGTGCTGACCGAGCAGGCCGTACAGCAACGCCAGCACGGCCACCAGTGGCAGTGGCCAGCCAATCGCGCGGCGCGCCATTTCCAGCACGATAAGCAACAGGGCTGTGGCCATTGCTACCTGACCGTAGCCGGACAGATAACCATACTGATCACCGAGCGCTGATTGATGCCAGGCGATCCAGAGGCAAATAGTAATACCGGCAGCGCCGGGTGCGATGTCGGTAATAAGGCGGAGTCGAGGCCTGGCTGTCGGCCTGGCATCGGGTGAAGGTTTGCCCGGGAAAAAAATCCACGGCAGCGCCAGCGCCATGTGCAGCGGCCGACTGACCAGGTTGGGTGTCAGGCCGCTGAACACCAGCCACAGGTGAAACAGAATTGATGCGGCACCAAGGGTTATCCAGAGGGTGCGTGGAGTGTGCAACATGTTAACGAGCCCACGGCGGCGGGTTAAGAACCCGCCAGTGATGTTGTTTGAGCGGTTGGGCAGCGCGGCAGGTACCGGACAAATACTCTACAGTGATGCCCGGTCGCCGCACATGGTTGCATCCAGCCCTGCCTCTAGCGGATAGTTGAATCGACTGTCTAGCGGTGATGCGCTTCGATCGGTGCTCCGGCTTCTTCATAGGCCTTCAGTGCGCCGGGGTGAATTTCGGTGTTTATATTGGCCAGCATCGCCGGGCTGACTGCACCCCACCAGGCGGCGCCGGTGCTCATAGAATTGCGTTGATCCCAAAATGTTTTAGTCAGTGCGTAAGCAGTTTCGTCGCTCATGCCGGTGTTGCTGTAGGCCACTACGGGCAGTGATGTGGTGATGATATCGGCACTCTGGCCCGCATAGGTACCGGCGGGTATGACTAATCGGGTGCGCTTTGTGGCTGCGATTTGCTCGTCTGATAGCGACAGCACGGTAACGCCGGTACTGGCTGCGGCCTCGATAACATTCGGTGCCGGAAACGAACCGGCAGTAACAAAGCCGTCGATTTGTCCGTTGACCAGTGCCGGTACGGCGTTTGACAGTTCGACGTCAGCGATCTTTACCTTGCCCTCGAGCCCAAACAGTTTCAGGTATTTTGCGCCTTCTTTTGCACCGAAGCTGCCTTTGCCAAGCAACACGGTTTTACCTTCCAGGTCAGCAAAGCCGTTGATGCCGGTGTCGTTGCGAACCACAAAATGCATTGTCAGTGACGGGATCGGAAACAGCGCACGGATGTTGGCAAATGCGGGATTGCTTTTGTCTTTGAACATGGCTTTGCCGTCCCGCGCCAGGCCGATCAAGGCGGGCGGTGTGGTAAACACGAAGTTGCCGTCGCGCACGGCTGATTCCATAACATTCTGCACCGAGCCCTGGCTTTCCTCTACGGTGACGATAACGTTGCCGTCAGACCCTTTTTTCATCGCTTCGGCAATCTGCACGCCCATCTGGTAGTACGATGAAGTCGACTTCGCTGATTTGTAGGTTACCCGGGTTTCAGCGGCGGCATTGGTTAACAGCAACGTCGATGAAATAAGAACAGTTGTTGCAGCCTTGCTGCATAGAGCGAAAAGAGTCACTGGATCCTCCGGTAGTTTAGTGTTGCCCCGAAGACTCCGACGGACGTGATTGCTCCGGGTGGCGGTGGATAAACACCGACCCGTTGCGGGTCGGTGTGTAGGTCACAGCGTTCTGGTTATCGGTGATAAACGCTGTCTGGATGGCTTTAGTCGAGCAAGCCGATTTGCTTCATAAACGCTAAGTGGGCGTCGAGTGCTTCGCGGGCAAGTGGTGATTTATCCGCAACGTCTTCCCAGGCCTGCACGGCAATAGCGCGCATTTTGTCACGATCTTCCTGAGCCCAGTCGATCACGGTGATGTCGTCCCCGGCCTTGTGCTCAGCCACCAGGCGTTTGTCTTCGAGATCGGACAAGCGACGCATGGAGGTGTTCATCGCTGTGTACCAGACGTCTAGAATTGCCTTGTCTGCATCACTCATTTTTTCGTGAGCGGATTTATTCATGACCAGCTGCAGCACGGCCATAGAGTGGATACCCGGATAGATCGGATACTTGGCTACCTTGTGCATTCCGCTGGCGTCGTTGTTCACATAGGCTGAAGCGTCTGCTGCCTGCACCAGGCCTTTTTCAAGTGAGGTGTATACCTCTGAAAACGGCAGTGCTACAGGAGAAGCACCGGCGCGCTTGAACACCTCTGCGGCCAGTCCTTCCGGAGACCGGAGCTTTACGCCTTTGAGATCGTCGATGGTCTTAATTGGAATGGAGGAAACAAATGCCTCACGTGCGTATGGGCCGCAACCGATAACCACAGTATTGCCGCCAGTGTATTTGTCGTAGACTTTTTGCAGGATTTCTTTACCGCCGCCGTACTGACAGAACGTTTGCATCTGGTCGACTGTATCGTAACCGGATATCAGATCACCAAGAATTGAAAATGCCTGGTCACGACCTGTGAAATAAGAGATTGCGTTGAGGTCACCGGAAAGGATGCCGTTGGCAACAGCGTCAATGGTTTCTTTGTAAGGGACTACCGCTTGGGTGGGCAGAACTTCCATTTTAGTGCCGTCAGGACCGGTCATGGTGTTGAATTTTTCGACCCAGGTTTGATAAAACTGCATGGCCCAGTCACCGGCACGCGAGCTTGCCTGCAGCTTGATGGTGTCAGCTGCCTGCACTGTATTTGCTGACAGAACAAGCGCCATCGCACCAACCGCGATTCCAATTCGATTCATGTATTTCCTCCAGATTGTGAAAATTAAGCCTGATTAAAGACCATCTTAAAAACCATCGGCTAATGTAAACATCAGCCACATGATAAAAGCACCAAGTGAAAGCCCGACAAGCCAGCTCCAGGGGCCATAATAGCGTACTGGATCCTGCCGTCCACCGTCATCATCGTTGTTCATAGAACGCACTTTTCTTTTTCAAGGGGATTGACCCAAGGACTCCCATGGGACACTGTTACGGGCAAATTGTCAATAATCGCCGTGTGTTGCGGTGGTTCATGCCAGCAGAGGAAAAATATGGCGCATCAGGCGACGACCAATGTCCTATCGGCGGGAGCTGTAACGGACGATACAACCGACTCGGACGGCCGCTCCGATCGTTTCTCGTTTATTGATCATCTCAGTCGATTCAGCGGACTGGCGGTCGCGCAACTTTATTTTCTGTGTGCCGCGGTAACGGTCTACGAAGTGGTGGCCCGCTATGTGTTCGATGCGCCAACGTCCTGGGCGTTTGAAATTGTCATGGTGATGTGTGCGGCGGCGTGGACGATCTCTGCGGGCTACGTCACTTTAAAGAAGCGTCACATCGGTATTACGGTGTTCTACATCATGGGCACCGACAGATCGCGCTGGTGGCTTGATGTCGTCGCTTACGTGGTCGGAGTGATCGCGTTATTTCTATTGGTTGACGACACCCTGGTGCGCGGGCTGGACGCAGTCAGCATCGTTGAGCGATCCGGCAGCGCGTTCAACGCGCCGCAGCCGATGATGCTGAAAGCCCTGTTGGTGATTGGTGCGATCCTGTATCTGGCGCAGTTGCTGGTTAATCTCTGGCGGCACTTCGACAGTGCGTTAGTACGCAATATCGTGCTGCTGATTGCTGCACTTATTTTTGCGCGCTTTGCGCTGACTATTATCATCCACTATGCCGGTGACGGTGGCATTGCAAGCACACTGCACAACGCCTACAGCAGCGTAGGTGCGGTGGCCAATCCTCAGCAGTACATCGATGCGCGCAGCTATGAGCTCAGCACCGTCAGTCTGGTGATGGTGGCGGTGCTGTTGTTGTTGATGACTACCGGCATGCCGCTGGGCATAGTGACCATGTTTGTCTCCGTGATGACGGCGCTTATTTTCTTTGGCCCGAACGGCCTGTATCTGGTGTCCACCAATTCCTACGGCCTGCTGGAAAAATACCCGCTGGTGGCGGTGCCGCTTTTTGTGTTGATGGCCTCTATTCTGGAGAAGGCCGGCGTGGCCGAAGATCTGTTTGACGCTATGTCGATCTTTGCCGGTAACCTTCGCGGAGGTGTGGCCGTGCAGACGGTGGCGGTCGCCGTTGTACTTGCTGCGATGTCTGGCGTGATGGGCGGCGAAATAGTGATGTTGGGTCTGGTAGCGCTGCCGCAAATGCTGCGACTTGGCTACGATACCAAACTTGCTGTCGGTGTCATCTGCGCAGCCGGTTCACTGGCAACGCTGATACCGCCGAGTATTATCATGATTGTCTATGGCTTATCAGCCAACGTGGCTATCGGCGATCTGTTTCTGGCGGGTGCCGCACCTGGTTTGCTGCTGGCAACGTTCTATGCAATTTATGTTGTTATCCGCTGTTATATCAATGCCGATCTGGCTCCGACCGCCGCCGAAGTGGCGGCGATCAAAGGGCCGACTGAAATGACCATGGAAAAGCGTGTTGCGGTTGGTATGTGTATCACGCTGATCGCCTGCGTGATGGGGTCAATCTATGCCGGTATAGCATCGGTTACCGAGGCGGCAGGCGTTGGTGTCTTCGGGGCGATCATTGTGGCGTTAATACGCAACCGGTTTAACTGGAACATGATGCAGCACGCACTTGCGGGCACCATGTCGACCGTGGGTACCATTATCTGGCTGATTATCGGCGCGGTCGCTTTTGTTGGTATCTATAACCTGATTGGTGGTGCCAACTTTATGCGTTCGCTGTTTGCTGATCTTGGTTTGCCGGCACTCGGAATTATCTTTGTGATGATGGGTATACTGGTGATTCTCGGAACCTTTATGGAGTGGATCGCCATTGTTTTTATCACCGTGCCGGTATTTGCACCGGTAATCAGGGATCTTGCACCGGAGCTTGGCCTTGAGCCGGACTGGGCGGCTGTCTGGTTTGGTGTCTTGTTTGTGATGAACATACAAATCTATTTTTTGTCTCCACCATTCGGTCCCGCGTGCTTCTGGCTGAAGTCGGTGGCACCATCACACATCACCCTGCAGCAGATATTTGCAGCGGTTATTCCGTTTATCTTTCTGCAGATTATCGGGTTGTTGATAGTAATGCTGATACCGGAGTTCGCGCTGTGGCTGCCACGTGCACTCAGTGGTTAGCGGATGACCGCGTGTCAGTGACCCGGCAGCACTGTCGCTAGTGCTACCGGGGTTGCAGCGGCTGGTCAGTGGCGCACGGGTACTTTGTTAAAGTGCGCAATGCTGGTGGAAGGTCCGGTCAGGTCACCACGTGATTGACCACATTCAGCAGCAGCTTTGAGACGTTATTGTTGAAGCCGTTGTGCGGTAACGATCCACAGAATGTGATTGACCCCACTGAGAATACGGCCCCGCCTGCGGGCGTCTCGAACCATACCATGTCGGCATGGATCAGCTCTTCAGCGGGGGCGCCGGGCAGGGTTGTGATGTGAGTCAGCATTTCCTCCGGCACCAGGATGAAGTCGTCGCCGTGTGCTTCCGAGCGTGCCAGTATGGTTGCGTGCTCGGGCGTTCCCAGGCGCGTGTCGGCGCGGTCAAGCTCAAAGCCCGCCGCGCCGCCCCCACAGAGACCAAAGTCACCGATGATGTCGTCATCAATGCCGTCAAATACCCAGGCTAGATCGTCTGTCACCGGCCGTCGTCGATAGTACGAACCATTGAACTGCCCTTGTGCCGAGAAACCCACGCCGCAGAGATCCTGCGGAGGTCGTCCGTTGCGTCGCCACAATCCGCCATAGCCACCGTCGAACGCCTGGTAGTACTCTCCGGGTTCAGCGGCCCAGGCTCTGATGCCGTCTTCGGCTCGACGGATTTCGATTGCATTGGGATTTTCTTCGTGCAGTGCAATGCGCCAGTAAAACCCGTTGCCACCCAGATACATCAGATTGCCGCCTTGCTCGCGATAGTCTGTTATCGCCTTTAATGATTCAGGTGTGTGGTATTCCGGGTGGCTGGTTGTCAGCAACGCCTGGTAGTGGTTGATGCAGGCTGCGCCTTCGTTATGTAGTTCGCGGTCTGTGATAATGTCGAAGTCAATGCTGTGATGGTGCAACCAGCTGATCAGGTGACTGTCGGCCTGGAAGTGACGCAGACCTGAGCACTCGGCCTGGCCAAACGTAATATACCCGGGCCTCAGGTTAAACAGCGGCCGCTCATGTGAGGCATGGCAAATACCGCTGCCATCGCTGTGGAAGTTATAAGTTGACTGGCCGTAGTCTGGATACTCAGCGGGGTTCCACGGATAGGCGTTCCGCTCTTTATTCAGGTTTTTCCAGTCCGGCTGCCAGTCGGGGCGGGCGTGATTGCCATAGACGGCATAGGTGAAGGTGGGTATCAATACACACAGTTTACTGGTGGGTCGGTTAATCGGGGGGCAGACATAGAAGGGCATTGCATCTTCGTATTCCCCGGCACTGATTCGCATCACGTAAATGCCGCTTTGCATATCTGCGGGGACAGTGAAGGAGAAGTCGGTTTGCCAGTCGAAGGCGACAATATCGTCTTCGTGAAAATGAATTGCGGCGTATTGATCAGGGGCATGTCTCCAGCACATTTCACTGCCATCCCATGTTGAGCTGGTGACGGCGCGAGTCGGAAGATTTACCAGTGTTGCATGCGCTGCAGAGGTGCTGGTATCCAGTGCTGTGGTCGATGATATATTTTTACTGAAATCCCACCTGGCCAGTACCGTGTAGTCGTCGGTGTCTGTACATTCACGCACCGATGGGCTGTCTATCTTTCCGTTAAAGTAATCGACCTGTGATACTACCCCGGCACTATCTGTCACTGATCGTGCAGCCAGGGTGCAGTGGGCGGGTGTGCGATAGGCAGCATCGAGAGCCCCGGTATCGAGTGTGTGCTGCGTACTGCTGACAAGCGTGTTGTCTTTTGAGCGTACCTCAATTGTGGCAGAGCGAATACTCCGGTCAACCGTTACCTGCACCGTGGCCCAGCGGCGTAGGGCAAGGCGATAGCCGCTGGATACAGTCACGTCGGCGATTTTCAGGGCGGCGCCGCCATCGGCGTCAATTATTATGGCAAGACCGGCAACGCCGAGGATGCACTGTTCGCGTTTTTTCGTCAGTGTCGGCAATACCGTGGCGGTCAGTTCGGTGACCGGTAAAGAGAGTTTTATAGCATTGCTTGTTGTGCCATAGGACCCTGGATGAAACGGCTGATGGCGGGCTGCGAACGGCTCGATGGCTATGTCGGTCTCACGCTCGATGATACCGGGCCCGGCAGGATTGGGATCAGCGCAGATTGACTGCAGCAGCCGGGCGTTGACTTCAGTCGCATCTGTCGTGCAGGAGACTTTAAACGCGATTCTCTCACCAGGTCTGACAGACAGCCGGTCGCTGTAACCTGCCAGTGGCACTTCTTTTTTCTTTGTCTGCGATGTCGCTGTCGCGTCGAGTGGGTGATCCATACGGACTATTTGCCTGTCGTCGTCGAAGGGGTTGACTATATCATTTGAGTGGCGTTCTGACGCCAGCCGCCTTCGGTGCAACATAGCGACTGCAAGCAGGCGCTAGTCGGCTGGCGAATCCTTAAGGATGGGTTTGGCGTAAGATGACCAATTACGTAGCGACTTTTCGCGTGAAGATGGCATGAAATATGTTCCTCCAAGCGGCGGTTAATATGCCTGATCGGAGAAGTTGTGATTTTGAAGGACAAGCGAGGCGTGGTTATTGTTCCAGAGCAGAGCGATGCTTCGCTGTTAGAACTCATAAGAGATGCGGGCCTCAGTGTCAGCACGTCCTTCGATGCGGCTGTCAGTGACTGTCTGTTTGCGCTGGTAGATCTGGCTGCAGATCGCGAGCAAGCCATCAGTTTTATGCAGCAGCGCAATATCCATGCGCCGTCTTTGCCGATGCTGGTTCTGGTGAGTGGTGACTGCTCGATACAGATCCGCCTTGCCTGGCAGCATGGTGCCTGCGATGTTCTCGATGGTGGCGCTATGACACAACAGCGGTTTGACTTTGCGGTGGCCAGGGAGCGTAACCGCCCGGGGTTGATTCCGGATCAGTTCGCCAGTGTGGTACTTGATAATATTCCCAACATGATCTTCGTCAAGGACGCCGCCGGTAAGATACTCTATTGCAGTAAATCCTACGCCGATCAGCACCATATCGATCGCAGTCGTTTGCTGGGCCACCTTACCGCTGAGTATAGTGGTGACTGGGATGAAGAAGCACGCTGGCGTGACGAAGGTATAGATCTGATAAAGTCACCGGGTAAAATACTTGAGAAGGAGTATGGCTACCGTTTTACCGACTCTGCTGAGAAGACCTGTCACGTTGCGAGGCGAGCGCTGGAGTCAGATACCTGTCATATGTCAGCGGTCCTCGGTGTTGCCACGGATGTTACGCGCCTGCACAACCAGAAGATAAAAGTGGAGCGAGAGTCAAAAGTTGATCCTCTGACCGGTTTGTACAACCGGCGTTTCCTGAAGAGCCATATACTTGACCTGGCGCGGGAGTCGTCCGGCAGGACAACAAAATTTGCCCTGGTGCTGCTTGATCTTGACGGTTTTAAGGCAGTGAATGATACCCATGGCCACCTGATCGGTGATCGCTTGCTGTTCCTCGTTGCGATGCGTTTGCGCGGTGTGGTTAGGCAAAGAGATGTGGTTGGTCGTATCGGCGGGGATGAGTTTATGGTGGTGGTGAAGGAGGATACCAACAGGCTGCCTGTCAGCACCCTGGTACAACGCATCACTGACCGGCTGAAGATGCCGTTTTTTGTCAACGGGATGAAATTGTCCATCAGCTGCAGTGTCGGTGTGAGTCGTTACCCGGAGCAAGGCAGATGCTTTGAGCAGTTATACAAAAATTCTGATCAGGCCATGTACCGAGCCAAGCGCAACAAACATCAACCAGCTCAAAAAGCCGTAATGACGGCCGTCTGATCACTGCGCTGCAGTGGCTACATCAGCAGTAGCGACATCAGTGTCAGCGACACAATTCCCAGTAATGTGACCGGTAAAATTCGTCTCAGCAAGTCGGATTCGGCACCCGGTGTGCCTGCGACCGTAGCGGCAAATACCAGCCGCCCGGGTGACGCCATGCTGCTATTGCTGCCAGCAGCATTCTGCGTCGCCGCGGTGATATCGACGGGCAGGCCCACTTGTGCGGCTGCACTGGCTTGCAACGACATAAACAACGCATTCGAGGAGGCATTGCTGGCTGTTAAAAAACCGCCCAGGCCACCGATGAATGGTACGGCAACGGCATAGTAAGGTCCGGCAGACTCTGCGATTGCAGTGGCGATCAAGCGGGTCATTCCGGCTTGCTTCATGAGCTCACCGAATAACAGAAAGCCGCCTACAGCCAATGACGCCATCAGCCATTGTTTTGCCGAATTTGCGAGAATTGAGCGGGTCGATTTCCGGGCCGCCGGCTGCGTTGCCATGCCACTCAGTGCGGCGATGATCAGCCAGAAGCCGGGGTGATAAAAAACCGCTAAGTAGGATTCGCCCACGTACAGTGTCACTGCTTGCAGGGTATTGCTGAGCGGGGTGTAAAAGCGCGTGAGAAAAAGCGCACTCATCAGTACGATAAAGGGAACCAAGGCTTTGCCGAAACCGCTGCCGGACCTGGATTGTCGGCCGTTGAAATTGACCGCAAGCGCTGTGCAGACTATCAGTAAGCCGGCAACACAGCCTGCTAACTCGATACCGAGGGTAATCGATGCGAGCCACAGCAGGGTGCTCAACAAGGTGGCATAGGCGACGAGCCACAGGAGCTGTCGTATGTGCCCGGTCCATAGGCCGCTAACCAGCAAAGCGGTACCACCACACAGCAGCAGATACGGATAGCTGATAATCGCCGACACCTCGGCAAGTCGTACCTCCTCCACGCCTGACAGGTCGGAGCCCAGCACTGTGCCGACAGCAAGCGCACCCCATGGCACAGCACATTGCCCTAGAAGTGCCAGCACGGCGGATTGCAGTGGTGTGTAGCCCAGCGCAATAAAAAGTGGTGCGACCACCACAATACCGACACCGAAGCCGGTCGCCGATTCAAAAAAAACGCTGACGCCAAAGACAATGGCAAACAGGCCGTGAAGCGGGTCGGTGATGTTGCCTGCAACCGTCTGTGCAATGGTATCGAGCGCACCGCCGACCTTCAGTACCTGGTACAGCAGCACACCGCCGAGTAGCACGTAGCTGACATTCATCGTGTTGTACAGGCCCGCTTCAATGGCACGGATGAAGCCATCCGTCTGCAATTGGAACCCGGGCCACAGCACCACGATCAGCACCGTTAGCAGGAGCCCTGACAGCCCCGCTTTCAGGGCGGTTTGGCGCCACAGCAATATGGCGAGTGTCGAGCCGACAATCGGCAGGCAGGCGACAAGTAGATTCACCGTCGGGGGATCACCGGGTCGATGAGGCCGCTACTGTCCACCCGGGGGTAGTGCACATAGCTGCACTGCGGCGTACTACACGAAGAAGTCAGTCTGTTTATCCGGCTAGTGCGCACGAGCGGTCTATCTGGCGTTCCGAGTGGTAATTTTACCCGATAAATGTGGTATTCGCTTTCTTCAGTAGCATGGCAGTTTTGCGGATACTACCGGTGTGGAATGGAACCACGTATTAAGGAAGGTCACTTCAGGGACGGTTGAAGGGGAAAGCAGGATGCTCTCCCCTTCTTTTTTGGTGCAACCTCTACCGCATTGGCGTGCTGCAGCGGCTGGCGGTTACCGGTCGAGCGGTTTTCACCATTGATGACGAGCGCTGTGCAGTGATTACCGTGAGTGTGTTGCGACAAGACGCCTCGACAACACCACCCTGACGTTTGATTCAGTGGACTGGTTAGTTGGCCAGGCCGCGCAACTCCATATACATATTGGCATAGTTGGCACCGATTTCACGCAGGCCTTCAGCGGTGAAATGTACATTCACGTCATCGTAGGTTGGCAAGCCGGAACCGGCGACACAGGCAGTCCAGTAATCGGAGTCTCTGTTCAGTGCCATCAGTCGAGAGTTCACCGGTGACTGTGCGGTTTCGCCGCAGATAAACGGACGGTTGTAGTCAAACCAGCTTTCGTTTCTGAAGTTAGTGATCAGGGTCCAGAGCTTGTTACTGTAGTAGTCGTTGGCAACGTCTTCACCATGATAGTCGGTGTCGTTGGTGCCATTCTTTGACCAGTCTGTTTCACCCTGGTGCCACAAGATTCCGTCGTAGCTCGATTTGTGGGGCAGTTCATTCAGGGCTGCAACGGCCTTGTTGCGAACCTTGTTGTAAAAGTGCCCTTCATAGTCCCAGTGGCTGATACCCTCTCCCGGTGCGGTTACCAGTACTATTCCAACCACGCGGTCGGACCGGCTGGTGGACAGCGTTTTGCCGAAGTGCATGCCGAAGTTGTTGTGCGGATCGCTGTCAGGGCTGGTGCGCGGGTGCCAGCCCAGATCCCAGATCTGATTGAGGCTGGCGCGTTGCCATCCCGCGTCTGTGTAGGCATAGAATCGATCAGTGGAGCTGTCGAGTTGTGGGTTGAATTCTGTCTGGGCACCGAGTGCATTCGATTGCCCTGTGATCAGAATCAGGTCGGTAATACCGCTCGGGCTGTCGATCAGTGGCTGCGGTGCGTCAGGAACGTCAGGCACCACGGAATCGTTGGGAAGTGTAGGGTTGGTATCTTCGGTGGGCGGCACCGAAGTGATTTCGCGGGTATCCAGCGCAATCGAGCCGCCTTCGCTACCAGCGCCGCAGCCTGTAAGCAAAATGAGACATGTAAAGAGTATTGATGAGGTTGCAGGACTAAACCGTTTCATTACCGCGTCCGATTAAATAAAGCAGACGGCAATTGTCTCAAAACTGAAACGTTTCATCTGTGAATCATTTCGGGAATGGCGAAAAAATGCCAGCTT
>CALKXD010000211.1 GCA_938003855.1 uncultured Granulosicoccaceae bacterium
CGGGGTGCGGCTGTTCAAGAAATAGACTGCAAAGCCAATAGTTTGTAATATTACTGCATATATGTACAGGCAATGTATTTTCATGAAGCACCACACACCGGCCAAATCGGCTTAAATCTTTAGCGCCAGGTAAGCTTTGCAAGGTTCAATTCACTCATTATCGTTTTGAGATCACCCCGCTCAAGCCCACTGATCTTACAGCCCCGCCCCTCGGGAGCCAGACTACAACGTCTCTCTCACGGAATACACATTGATTCCACTTTCGACCCAAACGGCACAAACGGCACAAACGGCACAAACATCCAGCCAAGCCTTTCACATAGAAAGGCGCAAGCCTACCCGACAACCGCCACGACCGGGCCACCAACCGTTATAACCCCACCCTCAATCACCCGCGCGGTAACCCCGCCATGACCGCGCATTGCGTTATAACCACCACTTCCCAGCACTTCCTCCATACGACTACAGGGATGACAAAGACCGGTAACTTCAAGCACGGCACCAGCCACCGCTATGGTTCGGTTTTTCAGCGCCAGCAGGTTAATTCCGCTTACCAGAATATTTCGGCGCAATTGCCCGGGTGTGACAACAGGCAGCCCCACACATGCGGCTATTACCGGCAGATGCTCAGCCTGGATCAGGGTGACTTGTCGGTCTCCGGTGCGGCCTTTATAGCGATCTCCTTGCAGGCCCGACCCGGTGTTGGCGAGCACTTCATTGACCGGGATCATTTCGGCCCGTCTGGCGGGGCGCAACCCCACCCAGCCGACCTTGCCCTGCTGCGGTAGGGTATCGAGCAGTTGCTGCATGGTTTTCATCAGAGCCCCCTCAGTACAGCAAACTATACAGCGTCGCTTGTGCGGCGCTATAGGTGTTTAGACCGGGGTACGCCCGGCAAAGGCATGCGACAGGGTTCCGCCGTCGACATACTCCAGCTCTCCACCAAGCGGGACACCGTGGGCGATGCGCATCACAGATAGATTGCGTGTACGGGCCAACTCACCGATGTAGTGTGCGGTGGCTTCGCCTTCGACGGTGGAGTTTGTGGCCAGTATTATTTCTGTGATCACGCCACTGTCAAAACGCTCGCAGAGTGCCTCAAGACCTAGTTGCTCGGGGCCGATACCGTCCAGTGGTGACAGCTTGCCGTGCAGTACAAAGTACATACCACGATAGTCGGTGGCTTTTTCCAGCGCGGCCATATCGGGCGGTGACTCAACAATGCACAGCTTGGTTTGCTCACGCGAGGTGTCGGCACAGACACGACAGATATCGGCTTCGGTAAAATTGCGGCACTTCTGGCAATGACCGATCCGCTCCATAGCAAAGCGCAGCATATCGGACAAGCGAAGGCCGCCTTCCCGATTACGCTGCAGCAGTTGATACGCCATCCGCTGTGCGGACTTCGGCCCGACGCCGGGCAGGCAGCGCAGCGAGTCGATCAGTTGTTCTAGAAGCGGCTCGGACATTAGTGCGCCACCCCAAACCATACCCACGTACCTGCCGGGGAAACAATGTGCTTTATGTTTTTCATAAAATGGTGCTTAACCCCGGTGTTGCAGATGATCGAAATTCCTCTGGCACTTTTACCCACCGTGCCTGAACGGGCGTGTCATCGGGCCTGCAATGCGTGGCCTTTGCGGATGCGTGCGCCACTGCGGGCCAAATTACCACCGACCCGTTACGCGGGTGTTGTTTGCCACCGAATGACACGCTCTTATATTTACTGACAACAGCGCACTAGAACGGTAATTTCATACCGGCGGGCAGCTGCAAACCGGCGGTGGCGCCTGCCATGGTTTCGCGGGTTGCTGTCTCGAGCCGTTGTGAGGCGTCGTTGACGGCTGCGGCGACCAGATCTTCCAGCATTTCTTTGTCGTCACCCATTAAACTGGCGTCGATGTCGACTTTGCGCAACTCGTGACGGCCGGTCATCACTACCTTCACGAGTCCACCACCGGATTGGCCCTCGACTTCCAGTTGTGCTACTTGTTCCTGCGCCTTCTGCATTTTCTCCTGCATCTCTTGCGCTTGTTTCATCATGCCGCCTAAACCACCTTTCATATCCAACCCTTTTTGTCGTCAATTTAAAATCTCTGTCGTATTGCTCTGCCCTGTCGCCAATGATTCCGGTGCGGAGTCTGCGCGATGGATTACTGCGTGCCGGGCAACCAATCGGCGCGGCGATTTTTTGATCATTCTGAGGTGCGTGGTTACTCCAACGCTTCAACAATGACCGGAAAAACACGCCGCCGGTGCACGTTCGCCGCCACTGACGCTGCTACTCTTTTGGCTCGTCTTCAGTGTCAACAGGCTTGATGCTACCGGTGTTGACGGTACCATCGAATTTTTCACATATTTCCTGCACTACCGGGTCATCTTCAATTGCTGAACGGGCAGACTGCATTTTAGCTTGCTCAGCCTGCTTTGCTGCAACTGCCGGGGTGCCGGCCGAAAGTGCCTTGGGTACCTCGACCTTTAATTGCACTTCTCCTTCGGCGTAAACGGATAGCTTTTCCCGCAAGCGTTCTTTCCAGCGCGGTGCGGCCAGGCTTTCGTATTCGGGGTCTAGCTGCAAATGCAGCTGATCCTCTGAGGCGCTGGCCAGAATGCAATTACGCGCGAGCTGCAGCGGCATGCCTGAGACTGGCAGGTTGTCGCATATTTCACCCCATTGATCGGGTGTCCAGCTGAGCCTGGCTGGCGGCAAGGCCGGTGCTTCGGCCTCGGCGACTGGCTCTGCCGGCGCCTCAGTTGCCGGGGCGGTCGCTGCTGGCGCTGACCTGGCCGGTGCGGATCTGCCACGCGGCGCTGGCGCTGCTGCCTTTGGTGCTGCCGGTGCTCTTGCCGCAGGCTGCGGCGCGGTGGCCACAGGTGCGGGTGCTGCCGGCGACCTGCCGGCGGCGGGTTGCCCCTGGGCAATTTGCTCCGGTGCGTTGGCTGCAACCGGCTTAAACGCCAGCATGCGGATCAGGGTCATTTCCAGCGCCTGACGCTGGTTGGGTGCAAAGGGGAGATCGCGTCGGCCAAGCAAGCCGATCTGATACCAGAGCTGGACATCCTGCGGTGATATAGTGCGGGCAAAATCGCGCAGGCGTTTTTCGTCGTGTACTTCGCCAAGAGTTAGTTTTTCGACCGTTTGCAGCAGCGCAATCTGGTGCAGCAGGCTGAGCAATTCGCCCAGCACATAGCCGTAGTCCGGTACGTATTCGGCCAGTGCTTCGATATGATCGAAGATTTCGTCGCCCCGTTCTCTTGCCAGCGCGTCGAGGAGATCGTACAGGCGCGAGGGTGAAAAACGGCCGAGCATGGCCTCGACTTCACTGGCTGAGATTTTCCCCTGTCCGTAGGCAATGGCCTGATCGAGCAGGCTCAGTGCATCACGCACACTGCCGTCGGCGGCCTGAGAAATATGGGCGACGGCGCCTTCTTCGAACTCGACCGATTCCATGCCGAGCAACTTGCCAAGGTAGGGTCGCAACAGCTGATCGGGCATTTGCTTGAGATTAAACTGCAGGCAGCGCGACAATACCGTGATCGGCAGCTTTTGCGGATCGGTGGTGGCGAGTAAAAATTTGACGTGCGGCGGGGGTTCTTCGAGTGTTTTCAACAGCGCATTGAAGCTGCTCTTTGAGAACATGTGTACTTCGTCGATCAGATACACCTTGTAGCGTCCGCTACCAGGCGCATAGGCCATGTTGTCGAGGAGTTCGCGGGTGTCGTCGACGCCGGTGCGTGAGGCGGCATCTACTTCGATCAGATCGAGGAAGCGCCCCTCGTCTACCTGAGTACACGCCGAGCACTCGCCGCACGGTTCTGAACTAACGCCTTTTTCACAGTTGAGGCTTTTGGCGAATATGCGCGCAACGGTGGTTTTGCCCACACCGCGCGTACCGGTAAACAGGTAAGCATGGTGAAGGCGGTCCTGATCAAGTGCGTTGGTGAGTGCACGAAGTACGTGCTCCTGACCCAGCATTTCATCGAATTTTTTCGGTCGATAGCGACGCGCCAGCGCTTCGTATGTCATTTCAGGCGCTTGCCCAGAACGCGGATGGTCGCCGACGTCGAGTGGTTGCTGGATGTCGCGGTTTTCACGGTGGGCCCTTTGGTTGCATTTGTGCGCGGGGCGCGTCGAATGACAACGTACTCCAAACTGCGACTGAGGTGCCGGGGTGACACAGCACGGAAGCTGCGACCAAAGAGTTGGATTTATTGTTGCGCTGTTGCTTCGACAAGCCTAATCAATGGTGGCGCTTTACACCAGCCACATCCCGGCACCCGAGTCCACCGCTGCCGCTGCTCCCTTCCAGGCCTGACGGGGTTCACGGCTTATCGTCGCGAGAGGACCGATGCAAAGCACCATTGATCAATTCTCCATTGTCGGGGTTTGCCGTCTAGCTTTCAAGCGCTAGCTGCGAATCATTCGAACTATTTGTTCGCCAATCACTATACCTGTCTGGCTGGTAGCGATTTTAGGCCGATGCCGCGTGTGATTCATTGTTTTGTCATACCGCTTTGACATACTCTGAGCACCGTTTACCGTTGCCGGTTTTCGATTCGTGCCGCTGACCCGGCATCGCAGACACTGGCAACCCCGCACCGTTATCTTGAACAAGGTCTCACGGAACCATGGCAGCGCAAATTCTTATTGTTGAGGACGAATCCGGGATACGCGATCTGATTGTCGACGCCCTCACTGAGCACGGCTTTGCCGTTGTACCAGCGCGCAATGCCCACGTGGCCCGTGCCGCGCTGGAACAGAAACTGCCGGATCTGGCCATTATCGACTGGATGATGCCACAAGTTTCCGGCATTGAATTGGTGCGTCAACTGCGCCGCGATGATCGAACCCGGCCGCTGCCGGTCATTATACTGACCGCGCGCAGCACCGAGGACGACACCATCCAGGGCCTCGACGCCGGTGCCGATGACTACATCACCAAGCCGTTCTCAACCCGCGAGTTGGTCTCACGCGTAAATGCACTACTGCGCCGCAGCAGTGCGCACAGTCAAAGTGAACTGCTGCGGCACGGGAACCTGACACTCAACCCGGATTCACACCGGGTGTTGATCAGCAATGAAGCGGTCGCGCTGGGTCACACCGAATTTCGCTTGCTGCAGTTTTTTCTCAACCACCCGGACCGGGTCTTCAGCCGCACGCAGTTGCTGGACAACGTTTGGGGTCAAAATCATTTTGTTGAGGAGCGCACCGTTGACGTGCATATTCTGCGACTCAGAAAAGCATTGCGCGAACACGGCGTCGATAACCTGATTGATACCGTTCGCGGGGCAGGCTATCGATTGACCGCGACCTGACACACCGCGATAATCAGCGCTTTTGCAGCGGCGGGAGTCTGCGCATCAGAAAGCCTGCGGCTGTGTATACTCCTGACGGTGCACAACCGGGTTCATTTTTGTTACGCATCAATCACTGTGCGCCTCAAATAATGGATAATTCACCGTCATCATGGCACCTTCTCGCTGCGCAGTATTTCACTGCCTGAACCTCCGGCACTTTTAACATGCGTGACTTATCTTCTTCCACCGCGCCCACCCCGATTTAACGCAGGTACACCATGGCAGTGAAATCACACTGGTCAGGCGAAAAAACACGCTTTGTGCTGGTCGGGGCTTTCGGCGCTCTGATCGGACTGGTGGTGGGTCATTTGTGGCTGGGCCTGTGTAGCGCGTATATGTGCTACAGCGGCTGGTTGCTGCACCAGGCGAGACAGGTTGATTTATGGCTGCAGAAAGGCGCTAAGCGATCCACCGCGCCCGACACCGAAGGCGTTGTCGGACACATCGAGCAACTGATCTTCCGCCGCAAGCAAAGTGATAAAGATCGCAAGGCTCGCTTGAAGAAAATTGTCGGCTGGTACAACCAGTCGGCCGCCGCCTTGCCGGATGCCACAGTTGTCACCAACGACAACTATGAAATTATCTGGGCAAACGATGCCGCGAAACCGTTTCTGGGCATCCAGGGCAGACGTGACCAGGGCCAGCGCCTTGATAACCTGGTCAGAAATCCGCAGCTACAGAGCTACCTGAGCGACCGCCGAAATGATACAGATATCGAGATAAAATCACCGATCAACAGTCAACTGACGCTGTTGGTAAAACGCGTGCGGTACGCTGAAAACATGTATCTTTTCAGCGCACGTGACGTCAGCCAGCGTGTGTTACTGCGGGCCACCCGCTCGGCGTTTATAGCCAATGCCTCCCACGAACTGAAAACCCCGCTGACGGTGGTAAACGGCTACCTGGAGATGCTGGCCGCCGACTCCAGCCTCCCGGAGCAGGCAAAAAAACGCGTTGCACTGGCCGAACAGCACGCTAAGCGCATGACCGATATTGTCACCGATCTACTGACTCTGTCGCGACTGGAAAACCAGGACATCGACGCCACCAAGCTGCAATTGCTGGATGTCAGCACGCTGCTGCAGAGCATTGTTTCCGGCTTATCCAATCAACCGGCCGGACTCCAGCAGCACTTTGATCTGTCACTGGATCATTCATTGTGGTTGCTGGGCAGCGATGTCGAGGTGACCAGCATCTGCACCAATCTGTGCCAGAACGCTCTGCAACACACACCGGTTGGCACACAGATCACTGTCCGTTGGCGCAGAACCTTTGACGGGGGTGGCGAATTGATTGTCCAGGACGACGGCCCCGGCATCAACGCGCGCGATCTACCGCACATCACCGAGCGTTTCTACCGTGCCGATACTGAAATGTCGCGGGAGTCCGGTGGTACCGGCCTGGGGTTGGCGATCGTCAAGCATATTGTGCAGCGCCACAACGGCACTCTGGATATAATCAGCGCGCTCGGTGAAGGCACTGAAATCACAATTCGATTTCCCGCCGATCAGGTCAGCGACGCTGACCCGGTGGCCAGACAATCCATAGCTGCAAGCTCGCCGTGACAGCGGCTGACGCCTGTACAAACCAGTCGGCTGTGCGTCTGCCACGCAGCAAACACTGCATTTTCGCCAACCCCCAAAACTGCCGGACAAACTTTTTTACACTGTGTCATACGATATTCATCTTCGTCGCATAGAGTGACTGCACGCTTAATTTAACGGAGTTTCAAACCATGAACTTGCGCACTATCGCGTCTTCCACCTACGCTGCTATCGTTGCCGCCTCTGTGACTGCCTCCCTGGCTGCCAGCGGCGTTGCCAGCGCCCAAAACGCGCGCGACCAGATCAGCATTGTCGGATCCTCGACGGTATACCCGTTTGCCACGGTTGTCGCTGAACGCTTTGGCCAGACCACCGAATTTAAAACCCCGAAAATAGAGTCAACCGGCTCCGGCGGCGGAATGAAATTGTTTTGCAATGGTGTCGGTGTGGGTCACCCCGATGTCACTAACTCATCACGTCGCATCAAGCAAAGCGAATATGACAACTGTCAGGCCAACGGCGTGACTGAAATCATCGAGGTATTGATTGGCTACGATGGCATTGCCATTGCCAATTCATCGTCCGGTGATCAACTGAGCCTGACACTCGCCGAGGTATTTCTGGCGCTGGGCAAAAATGTCCCCAACCCGGATGGCTCGGAGGCACTGATCGAAAACCCCTATACGCGCTGGAATGAGATCAATGCAGACCTACCCGATGCAGCCATAGAAGTGCTGGGCCCGCCCCCCACATCCGGCACCCGCGATGCGTTCGCGGAACTGGCACTGGAAGGCGGCTGCAATACCTTTGACTGGATCGCGGCACTGGCTAAATCCGATAAGGACAACTACAAAGAAATCTGCCACACCATGCGTGAAGATGGCGCTTATATCGAGGCTGGCGAAAACGATAATCTTATCGTTCAGAAACTGGAAGCCAACCCTGACGCGCTGGGCATTTTTGGCTTCAGCTTCCTCGATCAGAACAGCGATATCGTGCAGGCCTCCATGATCGATGACGTCGAACCTTCTTTTGAGTCTATCTCCGACGGCTCCTACCCGGTCTCGCGCCCGTTGTACTTTTACGTTAAAAAAGCGCACATCGGTGTTATCCCCGGCATTGCAGAGTACCTGGAAGAATTCACCAGTGAAGCCGCCTGGGGCGAAGAGGGCTATCTGGCCGACAAGGGCATGATCCCGCTCAACGACGACGAGCGCCATACTGCTGCGGATGACGTGGCCGCCCTTAAGCCAATGTCTCCACTCAACTAAGACAGTGCGAATCGCGTAAACTGGCACCTCTCTACTCCCGCCAGTCATGGGCCAGCATCGCTGGCCCTTTGCTATTCCAGGAAGACCAATGTGAACACCAGTTTGCTCATACTACTGATATGCGTCATCACGGCTCTGGCCTACGTGATGGGTCGCACCCGCGCACAGCGCTACCGTAACTCCGGCAATCCAGCTGATCACCCGCATTCACTACCACGATACTACGGCTATATGGTCGCACTATGGGCCGGTCTTCCGGCCCTGTTGGTGTTTTGTCTGTGGACGATGTTTCAGCAAAAAGTACTGACCGGCATTGTTGCCGCCAGCCTGCCCGCAGAATTTCACGCCCTGCCTTCCGGACAACAAGACCTTGTCATCAACGATATAAAAAACATTGCGATCGGAAACATGTCCCAATCCGCCGCTGATTCCATTCGGGCAGATGCGGCTGCACGCTATAAATCGCTTATTGAGTTGGCAGTATGGCTAAAGGCAGGCCTTGCACTGCTGGTCGGCATGGTCGGATTGCTGTGGGGCCTGAGATCTGTTTTTCCCGCCAAGCGTGCGCGCGTATTTGTTGAGCGGGCCATTATGTTTTTTCTGATCGCCTGCAGCAGCCTGGCTATTCTCACCACGCTGGGTATTGTACTGTCAGTGTTGTTTGAGTCCATGCGGTTTTTTGGCAAAGTTCCGTTTACCGAGTTTGCGTTTGGCTTGCACTGGAGCCCGCAAACCCCGATACGTGCCGATCAGGTTGGCAGCTCCGGTAGTTTTGGCGCGGTGCCCATCTTTGCAGGTACTCTGCTGATATCGGCAATCGCCATGACGGTAGCAATTCCATTTGGCTTGATGTCGGCTATTTATCTGGCCGAGTACGCCAGTAAGTCAGTGCGGGCCTGGGTCAAACCGCTGCTGGAAATTCTGGCCGGTATACCGACGGTTGTTTACGGTTTTTTTGCGGCCTTAACCATCGCCCCTTTGCTGCGTGGCGTCGGTGAATCAATAGGCTTGTCGGTCGCCTCCGAAAGCGCACTGGCGGCCGGACTGGTGATGGGAATTATGATCATTCCGTTTGTCTCGTCGCTGTCGGATGATGTCATCACGGCGGTCCCACAGGCGATGCGTGACGGTTCACTGGGTTTGGGGGCAACCAAATCAGAGACGATCAAAAAAGTGGTGATTCCCGCGGCGCTGCCGGGGATTGTCGGCGGCGTTCTGTTGGCCGTGTCGCGCGCCATCGGCGAGACCATGATTGTTGTCATGGCCGCGGGCCTGGCCGCCAACCTGACCATCAACCCGCTGGAGGCTGTCACCACTGTCACCGTACAGATTGTGACGCTGCTGACCGGTGATCAAGCCTTTGACAGCCCCAAAACACTGGCCGCCTTTGCTCTGGGCCTGATGCTGTTTATCACCACACTGATCCTCAACATCATTGCACTGAGAACCGTGCGCAAATACCGTGAGGCATACGAATGAACCAGGAATCACAACAGCCGTCCTCACGCGGCAGTGCCACCGAGCTGGTACGCGCCGGCCTGAAACGCCGCTACGCCCGCGAGAAGCGGTTTCGGCTATACGGACTGACGGCAATATTCGGCAGCCTCGCTTTTCTGGCCGTGCTGATTATCAGTATCACTGTTCGCGGGCTACCGGCGTTTCAGCAAACGTTTATTCAGCTTGATGTCACGCTCGATGCCGGCACCCTGGGCTTGACAGATAACCCGGACAACGCCGCTCTGCTAAAGGCAAACTATAACGGTGTGATTAAAAAAGCACTGTTGGCCAGTTTCCCCGATGTGAAAAAACGCAACGACAAAAAAGCACTCTATAAACTGATGAGCAAAGGCGCTCAGTATGATCTGCAACGCAAACTCATTGCCGACCCCGAATTGATCGGTCAGTCAAAAACCTACTGGCTGCCGGCCGGTGACGATGCCAATGGCTATATGAAAGGCATCGTCGACACTACCCTGCCGGAGAAAAAGCGGCGTTTTAAGGACAACCAGATTGCCTGGGTAGAGACACTGAAATCGGAAAAACGCATTGCGCAACGCTTTAACAAAACCTTCTTTGAACGCGGTGATTCCCGCGAGCCGGAAATGGCCGGTATCCGTGGTGCTTTGTTCGGCAGCATCCTGACCCTGTTTGTGACGCTGATGCTTTCTTTTCCGGTGGCCGTAGCCGCCGCTATTTACCTTGAAGAATTTGCCCCGAAAAACAAATGGACTGACCTGATCGAAGTTAACATCAATAACCTCGCCGCGGTGCCGTCGATAGTGTTCGGGTTACTGGGCCTGGCGGTGTTTATCAATTTCTTTCATCTGCCGCGTTCGGCCCCACTGGTGGGCGGTCTGGTGTTGTCACTAATGACTCTGCCGACCATTATTATATCGAGCCGGGCGGCACTGAAATCGGTGCCGCCTTCGATCAGGGATGCTGCACTGGGGCTGGGCGCTTCGCGGTTGCAGGTGGTATTTCATCACGTATTACCGCTGGCTCTGCCAGGCATCCTCACCGGCACTATTATAGGAATGGCGCAGGCACTCGGTGAAACCGCTCCGCTGCTGATGATCGGCATGGTAGCGTTTATCGTCGATGTTCCGACCTCGCTGACAGACCCTGCCACGGTCTTGCCGGTGCAGATTTTCCAGTGGGCCGACCTGCCGGAGAAAGGGTTTGTTGAACGAACCTCGGCGGCGATCATGGTGCTGCTTGCCTTTCTGATCGCCATGAATGCGTTTGCTGTCATGCTGCGCAGAAAATTTGAACGAAAATGGTAGCACCAGCGTGGCACTCAACAATCCGACTAGCGAGTTACTAAATTGACCATGAATCTCGAGCAAGATCAGGCCGAGCAAACCATCGATGAAATTGTCGCATCCCTTGGCGATACTGTCGGTGAGACGCGTGTCGAAAACCCCAAAATGTCGGCCACGGGGGTCGACGTCTTTTACGCCGACAAGCAGGCTATCTACGGCGTCGATCTGGACATTGCCAACAATGAAGTGATCGCCATGATCGGTCCTTCCGGCTGCGGCAAATCCACCCTGCTGCGCTGCCTCAACCGTATGAACGACACCATTCCTATCTGTCGCGTCACCGGTGAATTGACGCTCGACGGGGAAGATATTTACAACAAGGATACCGACCCCGTACTACTGCGTGCGCGAGTCGGAATGGTGTTCCAGAAACCCAATCCGTTTCCGAAGTCGATCTATGAAAACGTCGCCTACGGTCCGCGCCTGCACGGACTCAGTCGCAACAAGGCTGACCTGGACGATATCGTCGTGACCAGCCTGCGCAAAGCCGGTATCTACAATGAAGTGAAAGACCGCCTCGACGCACCCGGCACGGGTTTATCCGGTGGTCAGCAGCAACGTCTGTGCATTGCCCGGACCATCGCCTGCAGTCCCGAGGTTATCCTGATGGATGAGCCATGCTCGGCGCTCGACCCGATAGCCACAGCAAAGATCGAAGAGTTGATTGACGAGCTCCGCGAAAACTACGCTATTGCTATTGTTACCCACTCGATGCAACAAGCCGCGCGGGTGTCTCAACGCACCGCGTATTTCCATTTGGGTAAACTGGTTGAGGTTGGCGATACCGATACTATCTTTACCAATCCATCACACGAATTGACCGAAAACTATATCACCGGCCGTTTTGGTTAACAGCAACTTGAAAACAAAGGCCGACAAGCAAAAACATAACGTGGGAAAACGACGGAATAACGCATGAAAAAATTTACCCATGAAGGTCACACCGCTCATCAATTTGATATCGAACTCAACGACGTAAAGCACAAAGTGATGAACATGGGCGGTCTGGTTGAGTCGATGGTTCACGATGGCCTGGAGGCGCTGCTGACCATGAACGCCGAGCTCGGTGCCAAGGTCAGCCTGGACGATAAAAAAGCCAATCAGTTTGAGCTCGACATCGATGAAGACTGCACCCGCATCCTTGCGCGCCGCCAGCCAGCCGCCAGCGATCTGCGGCTGGTCATCACGATCATTAAAACCATCACCGACCTTGAGCGCATTGGCGACGAGGCCGAGAAACTCGGACGCATCGGCGTCAAGCTGGCAAACGAACGAGACATCCCGCACTACTACAAAGACCTTCGCCACCTGGGTGATCACGTCAAATCGATGCTCAGAGAGGCACTGGATGCCTTCACTCGCATGGATGTCGAAGCGGCTTTTCGAACGGCTGCCAAAGACGAGGCGATAGACATGGAATACTCAAATATATCGCGCCTGCTGATCACCCATATGATGGAAAACCCCGGCCACGTCAGTCACGCGCTTGACATGAATTGGTGCGCTCGATCACTGGAGCGTATTGGTGACCACGCCTGCAATATCTGCGAATATGTGATTTATCTGGTCGAGGGCGAGGATGTGCGACACGCCAATCTCGACGAAATGCGCAAGCGACTGCTGTAGCCAATTGTGGCGGGGCGGACCATGTCAGTGTCCTCCCCGGTCGCTATCGCATCTACTATGACAGCAACCCACCTGCCCGCCGCACCGGTTAAGCTGCGACGACAGCGCTATCACACCCGTCTGGCGGACTTGCAGGTGCAACCATGATTACGCCCGTCTACGCCGCGCTGCTGGCGATCATATTTATTGCTTTGAGCTTCCGCACCCTGCTATTGCGGCGCGGCAGAGGCATCCCGATAGGCGATGGCGGCGACCCGCTGCTGGCGCGAGCTATCCGCGCCCACGCAAACTTTGCCGAGTATGTGCCACTGACGCTTTTTATGTTGTTCCTGCTGGAAGCGCGGACCAACATGCAAATGGGTATCCATGTGCTCGGCACCACATTGGTGATCGGCCGGCTGATCCATGCCTATGGCGTCAGTCAGGTTGACGAAGACTACAGCCTGCGCATGCTTGGCATGGTGCTCACGCTCGGTACATTGATATCAATTGCCACCAGAATACTGGCAAGCTACATCAATTAGCGCAGACAGCGGCACAGCAAAAACAACCGGTTTTATAGCCGGAGCACAGCGTTTTTTTGCAACCAGATACCTCTATAAAAACAGCTGCCCCCCCCCACGGGGGTAGCCTGCAAGGTAACCGTTGTGCGCGCTGACGCTATAGGGTGGATCAGACGGCTGTTGCCTGTCAGCGGCGCTGCGCTATCGGATGAGCATCGTTCAGTTGCAAAAGATCCCACCGGTTACCGTAAAGGTCGGCAAAGACCGCGACGGTGCCATATTCCTGCTCAGCCGGTGGTCGAATAAACTCGATGCCATCAGCTACCATCTGATGATAATCACGCCAGAAGTCATCGGTCTTTAAAAACAGAAATACCCGTCCTCCGGCCTGATCGCCAATGAAATGCTCCTGCTCAGGTGTCGACGCACGCGCCAGTAACAGCGTAACGCCGTTCGACCCCGGCGGTGAGATGACAACCCAACGCTTTTGCTGTTCGGGCTGAAAGGTATCTTCGATTAATTCGAACTTTAATTTTTTCAGGTAGAAATCCAGCGCTTCATCGTAGTCTTTAACGATCAGCGCAATATGTGCAATTGCCTGTTTCACAAAATCCCCCGGAGTGATAAGTTGACAGCGGAAGCTGCTCCCAACGCCAGTCTGCAGTGCACCGCATCCATGCAACGCTTTGCTATACTGCGTTGCAACCTATGCTTTAAATCAAGAATTCACCCGGCGCTATTTGATCACTATCAGTCATACAGAGGGTAATCGCAACCGCGGTCTCCGATCCGCTCCGACGCACCTTAACAACTGGCTGATGCATCGCGTATGCAGCCACGCCGTTATTGATAGTCACTCTGCTGCCAGACGACCTGTTACTCAGGATACCAACCGATGACCCGTATTTTCCTACTTCTTGCCGCGTTAGTGTTTTTAGTTGTCGGGGCTATCTACCTGATTCAACCCGCCGGCCTTGCCAAAGCCGCCGGCCTTCAGTACACACCTTCCGGTCTCACTGATATTCGAGCAACCTACGGGGGCTTCCAGATAGGGCTTGCGTTGTTTCTGGGTTGGTCGGCAATGGCAGCCTCACGTTATCCTGCTGCATTAGTGGCTTTGTTATGTATCTTTGCGAGTGTCGGCCTGGGGCGACTCTACGGCGTGCTTGTCGATCAGGAACTCTCAACCTTCCACATCATTGGGCTGACTTTCGAGTTGGTGATTACGCTGGTATCCGCAGCACTGTTACGACGTTCACCACACACACCGACGGCGGCCTGAGCACGCCGCTTACCGCTGCCCTACTTCTGTCTTTGCGGGTGGCGGTAAAAAAAGCCCGGGACAACTCACCGGGCTAACAGCAAACCAGACATCGCTGGTGGCACCTCTTGATATAAAGACAAGCCGCCACGTCCACGCCGCACGTTTGTTGATAAATTTACTGCGCTACACGGCTTTTGCGTGCTGAAATAAACTTCAGCCACTGGCGTTTTCGGTGGCAGTCCCAAAGGTTATAGCCCGACCTGTGAACTTACTGTGATCGGCCGTCTGGTCGCGTTCACGCCATGTTCACAGCGACCGCGACGGTAGCAGTGGATGAATAACCGGTCACACCAGCGTCACCGGCAGGGATCTATGCTTAGCACTATGCAAACCTCTCTGATCAACGAGTTTTTATGAATCTTCAGACGCAGCCCCGGGTACAGTCGAAACTGCTCCGGGTTTTTGTTCTGCAGCTGGCCCTGATCAGCTTTGCTACCATCGCCAGTGTGTTTGCCGCCAGCCTTGTCGCTGAACGCATTCTCGTCACCCAGGCACTGACCGCCGAGGCCGATTATTTCTGGCAGCACAAAAGCGTCAGTGCGGATTTTCCGGTGCCCAACACGCATAATCTGCAAGGGTATCTGACCGGTGATTCGTCCCGTGACGTGCCTTTGGCATTACAGGGTTTGCAACCCGGCCAGCAGCGTGTGCAGATTAACGGGGATGACGCAATCGCCTTTGTCAGTGAGCGCAACGGACAGCAGTTAACTTTATTGTTTCAGGATGAGACCGTTTCGAATCTGGGTTTCTATTTCGGTGTAGTGCCGTTAACGCTGGTGTTGTTGCTGATGTATGCGCTTGCCTACATGACGTACCTGATGACAAAAAAAGCGGTCTCACCTATTGCCCGTCTCGCGGACACTATTGAAAAATTCGACTTCAACGCACGCGACGCAACGGAACTGGATCTGGGTAATTTCTCCGGCCCGCAAAACTCGGAAACCCGCGTACTGGCTAATGCCTTACAGCACTTTATCGAGCGCACCAAAGACTCTATCGAGCGCGAACGCAACTTTGCGCGCTATGCCTCACATGAGCTGCGTACTCCGCTCGCGGTTATCCAGGGATCTATTTCGTCGCTGGAGCTGGTTCACCACGATGGTGCACCGGCCCGGGCAACTGAGCGAATCAAGCGCACCACCAGACACATGGTCGATTTAATCAACACGCTGCTGCTGCTGGCAAAGGACAACGCCGACATTCAGGGTCGCAAACCTATCGCCGTTAATCCTCTGGTTGAAGAGATAATATCCGAACTCGATGAGGTACTGCCAGACAAGAGCTGCCGCGTCAGCGTGCATCATAACGACACACTGGTCGTTAACGCCACCGACGCTACCCTGCGTATAGTGATTGGCAATATTCTTCGCAATGCATGTATCTACACGGAGAACGGCACGGTAGATGTCACTATCGATAACGCTTGCGTGATGATCGCTGACTCCGGGAAAGGCTTTACCGATACCCAGCGCCGTAGAATATTTGAACCGTTTTTTCGACTGGAAGGCAGCAATGCCGCCGGTCATGGCCTGGGGCTGGCGCTGGTTAAAAATACCTGTTTAAACTTCGACTGGGACTTGCAGGTAGAAAGCGAGCTCAATGTGGGCTCAAGATTCACTGTCGGCTTCGGTAACTCGATAGCCTGACCCCGCCACCGTGTGCAACAACGGCCTGGCAAACGGTTTATCGATAGCCTTGCGCAACTTGTAAATCTGGCTGCGCAATGTATCACTGGCGGGCGGATCATCCCCCCACAGCTCGGCTTCGAGATCTTCACGCGCAACGACGTTGGGCATACGCTTTAACAATATAGTGAGAATCTGAAACCCGGCTGGCGTTAGCGACAGCAACTTGCCGCCACGCCGGACCTCGCGTGTGCCGGTGTTTAGCTCGAGGTCGCTGATGGTCAGTGTCTCGTGAGTGACCAGCCCCTGATGGCGCCTGCTCAGCGACTTAATACGTGCGACCAGCTCTGGCAGGTCAAACGGTTTTACCACGTAATCGTCAGCGCCGGACTCAAAACCCATTAGCTTGTCACCGAGCTCATCACGCGCTGTCATCATGATCACCGGGGTGTTGTTGTTATCGTGCTCGCGAATTTCTTTGCACAGGGCATAGCCATCTATACCCGGCAGCATGACGTCGAGCACAATGATGTCGAAGCGCGACTGACGCACCAAATGCAGGCCCGTCATACCATCTGCTGCGAAATCGACAATCGCCCCCATTGACTCGAGGAAGTCGACCACAGTTTCGGCGAGATCCTGATGATCCTCTACCAGTAATATTCGTAGCTTTTCCAATGGCAACATGCCGTCAAGGGTACTCCATACGAACCATTTTCGCTACAGCACATAGCCATTGCGGCAGGCGGTCATTCTCACTTTGAGACGATAACAAACACGTATCAGTCTCGCACTGCAAATGCGGCACAGCGCAACTATAAATCGCAACGATGTCCCGATTGTGATGATTGCCTTGCACTGCATCACGCAATACCGGGTGACGGGATTCGCAGTGGCGCATCGTAGTACCGGGAGGCAGACAGGCCGGCAACGCTTGTTCATCCCTGACAAAGACATGCAGTTATGGTGAGACATGCCGCTACCCCGTTGCAAACCGGTCGCTGGCAAGCTGTATCAGCCGTATAGGGACATCCACATAACAACAACCATATACCGGAAAACTCCTATGAGAAAACTTGCTGTTACTGTTCTGCCCGCCGTGGCAGCTACCCTGAGCGCTTGTGGCGGTGACTCCTCGTCTGGCATTGACGGCGTCACAACTCCCACGACAACCACACCGTTTTTCAATGATCAGGCACCACTGGATTTTGCCAACGCCATGGGCGGTAAAATGAATAACCTGATCAGCCCGACTTTGTCAGTATTTACCGGCACCTCTGCAACGGCGTCGTTCAAGCGCGGCGTACTGGCAACAGAAATGATGACACTCAACTGCCAGAGCGGTACCGCGTCAATGCAAGAAACCACTGACGACGCTACCTTTGAGACCACCGCGCTATCAGCTTCCTTCAATAACTGCAGCAGCGGCACAGAAACCATTAATGGTTCGATCAGTATCAGCGGCAGCGGGCTGGCAGAAAACGCCGATGCCGGCAGTGTATCTCTGGTTATCGATAACTTTACCGTAAGCGGCACGGCACCGGCATCAGTCGATGGCAGTGTTCAACTGTCAGTAACCGTGGCCGGAGACGAAACTACTGCCACCGTCCAGGGGCCCGGTCTGACGATGACAAGCGACGGCGAAACGATAAGCTTCACCAACTACGCAATGACCGTCATTAACAACGCGGCAACTGACGCGGTATCGGCACAAGGCACCATGACCATGGCAAGCAGCATTGATGGCACGATTACCATGAGCATTAACCCTGCACTGGAAACACCCGATCAGTCGACTAATGAGTACCCGGTATCCGGCACCATAGCACTGACCCACAGCGACGGCAGTTCACTCACTATTAATGCTGATACTGGTAATCCGCAGACTTTTAGTTATGTCGTTAACGACGGCAGCGCAACGGTGTCAGGCTCAGGTAACTGGGACGATACCGGGTGGGAACTCGACTGATTTTTTCGTTGATCACAGCGGTTCTGCCATGTCGATAAATAACACCTGATCGATAAACGTCCGGTTGCCTGCCATCTGGCAACCGGCACTCTGCAGACCGCCTGCGTGGTGCTGCACCCTACGCTATTGCTCACCATGCAAAACCCGAAAAAGCCGATCACTCGGGTCAGCTACCAAACACGCCAAAGTACCGCCAGGCAAACACGGTCAATCAGTTGTATGACACACGACCCTTGCAGTGCCAGATAAGCAATGCAATAAATCACTCCACTTAAGAATCAAGTTGCCTTATTTTGGAGGCTTTTTCATTTTCTTGACACTCACCGGGATGTCTTTAGATTAATCCCTGCGATAGACTGATTTTGGATTTAAAGTTATTGCAAAGATGTTATGGATAAATACTGCATTATCACGGCTCAACGAAGTGGGTCGGCCTGGCTGGTCAGCTTACTCGACAGCCACCCTGAAATTGAAGCGTTCTACGAGCTATTCCTGACCGGCCCCGACAAAAACAAACGCCTGGATCAATTTCACACCTACCGCAGCAATCACAAAAAAAGTCGGCCGGCAGCTACCTTCGATTATCTGGATCAATTAAATCACTACCCCGGCAGGCACAAATCCATTGGTTTTAAAATAATGTATAACCAATTGGCGCGATTCCCGGAAGTGATGGCAAAACTTGTTCTGGAACGCTATAAAATAATCCAT
>CALKXD010000212.1 GCA_938003855.1 uncultured Granulosicoccaceae bacterium
CGATCGTCTGCATAACCGCCCCCTGCCGCAAGCAATGCGATCACCGAACATAAAACCGATGTGCGCTGTGGTGTCGCGGTGCGGTACAACTGTTGAACTGGAATCGCTTGTGTATTCATGTCTACCCTATACGTGATGTTCATAGCCAATAACGCTTTAGATTTTTTTTGGTTGACAAAGCTCCAAAAGGCACGCTCCACCCCGGAGCCAGAAAGTACCGTGTTAACAAGCTCATATCGCGAAACAGCCACAACACTGTTGCAAAACGTTAATGGCATTTGTGCCTGTACCCGGCCATACGCGGCTCCTCCAGTTGCTTCGGCGTCTTGCCAGCACGTCGATAAAACGACATGTCAGTCGACCAGTAAATCAGGGGCATCAGACTTTCCGACGCAGCGGCGAAGCGATTAAAGTCATGCGATTAAACTGTGTTGAGCAAAGCCAGTGTCATCGTCATCAGTCAGCCATACCCGGAGCAATTCATACCGTTACTCCCTACTTAAGGCCCTGGATTACTGCTCGGGTTTTGCTCTCAACGGTAAATCGAGTAAGGTACTGGCTGCCACCGGAGAGAAACCATGAAAGCCGTCGTCGTAGATGCTGTCGATAATTTTTCTGTGCAGAACGTTGACCTCGACCCGCCAAAGTTCGGCGAGGTGCTGGTGCGTATGCAGGCGACCGGTATCTGCCATTCGGATCTCTCGGTGATCAACGGCACTATTCCGTGGGTGTACCCGGCGGTGATCGGGCACGAAGGCGCAGGTATTGTTGAGCAGATCGGCGACGGGGTTACCAATGTGGCCGTGGGCGATCATGTTGCGATGTCGTTTGTGCCAAATTGCGGTGACTGCTTTTACTGCCAGAATCACGAACCGTTTTTATGCACCGTCACCAAGCCTGACGGCATGCTGCTTGACGGTACCAGCCGTGTGCATCGAAACGGCGAGCAAGTCTCTGTGATGACTTACCTGGGTAACATGGCCGAGTACGCCGTGGTGCCGTCGGTGTGTGTGGTCTCAATCGATAAATCATTCGACTTCAAAGCCGCTGCCCTGGTCGGCTGTGGCGTAACTACGGGCGTCGGCGCTGTCATTAAAACCGCCAGAGTGGAGCCCGGCTCCACGGTAGCGGTATTCGGTTGCGGCGGTGTTGGATTGAACGTGGTACAAGGGGCGCGCATTGCCGGTGCCAGCCGCATCATTGCGGTCGACCTCAGTGCCGAGAAAATGGCAATGGCCAGAGCCTTCGGCGCTACCGATACCATCACACCGGGTGGCAACGCCATAAAGGAAATCTATGCAATGACCAATGGTATCGGTGCTGACTATGCCTTTGAAGTGGTCGGTAATGGCAAGCTGGTCGAGACCTTCGTTAAAAGCGTGCGTAAAAACGGTATGGCGGTTCTGGTGGGTGTTGGTAGTCAGGAAGATAAATTTTCAATCAATTCCATGGTGCTGCCGTTGATGTCAAAAACCATTAAAGGCTGTATGTACGGCAGTTGCAATTTTAAGGTCGACTTCCCGCGCTATCTGGATCTGTACCAGCGCGGCCTGCTGGATCTTGATCGGCTGGTGACACAAACCTATTCTATCGATGACGCAGTCGGCGCATTTGATGACCTTGAAAACGGCGTCAATGCACGTGGTGTGATAGTTTACTGACCGGCTTTCTAATCGACATCTATAAGCCCGGATTTTCAAATAAAAAATACGCGTGATCAGCGCCGTATAGAAGTCATATAAATATACGCCATTCAGGGAAAATACACCGCCTGTCGTGCCGTTACCGGCAGGCTTTGCGTCGTTACCGGGCGCTGACTGTCGTCTGTTTTACCCGACACTCTGCAAAAATAAATTGAGCACCTTATCATGCGCAGCAAAAAAACCATCCATGTTGTTTCCTGTCACGCAGAGGGTGAAGTTGGCGATGTGATCGTCGGCGGTGTCAGTCCCCCACCCGGTGCGACTCTGTGGGAACAACGCACCTATATTGAGCAGGACGAAACACTGCGTCAGTTTGTCTTAAACGAACCACGCGGCGGCGTGTTCCGCCACGTCAATCTGCTGGTGCCGCCAAAGCACCCCGACGCAGACGCCGCCTTTATCATTATGGAACCCGAACATACCCCGCCGATGTCGGGCTCTAATAGCATCTGTGTGGCAACCGTGTTGCTCGACAGCGGCATTGTACCGATGACAGAACCTGTCACAACCCTGTTGCTCGAAGCACCGGGCGGACTAGTGCAGGTCACCGCTGACTGCGCCAACGGTAAAGCCACACGAATTACCGTAACCAATGTGCTGTCGTTCGCCGATCAACTGGACGCTGCGCTGGAAGTCCCCGGGCTGGGCACACTTCAGGTAGACACGGCCTTCGGTGGAGACAGCTTTGTCATCGTGGATGCCGCAGAACTCGGCATTGCGATCCGGCCGGACGAAGCACGCGATATTGCCCGGCTAGGCAACAAAATCACCGCTGCCGCCAATCAGCAGCTTGGCTTCAGCCACCCCGGAAACCCCGACTGGTCACACCTGTCATTTTGTTTGTTTGCAGGCCCCCTGCAAAAGACAGACAACGGCTATACAGCACGCTCGGCCGCCACCATTCAGCCCGGCAAGATTGATCGATCCCCGACCGGCACAGCGGTGTCAGCCAGGATGGCGGTATTGCATGCCAAAGGCATTATGCAAGTTGGCCAGACACTTAAAGCCAGGTCTATTATCGATTCCACCTTCGACGGCAAAATCATCGGCACCGGTCTGGTGGAGACAACCCCCGCCATCACCCCGCAGATATCCGGACGCGGCTGGATAACCGGCACCCACCAGCACATGCTTGACCCCGACGACCCATGGCCCGGCGGCTATCGAATAAACGACACCTGGGGTGTCGGCACATAGGCCTATCAACTGGATATGCCCCGGCGACCAATTCTAGAAATCACAACCGTCACCAACAGGAAACCCGCAGCGTCAGCAAGGCAAGTAGCACCCGCCGTACATCCCGATCGCCACACCCAGGCAACCCCCCGGGAAACCCACAAGCAACTCATCCACCAACAGGAAACCCGCAGCGTCAGCAAGGCAAGTAGCACCCGCCGAACCTCCCGGTCGCCCTATCCAGGCAACCCCCTAGAAAGCCACGTGCAACTCATCCCCCAACAGGAAACCCGCAGCGTCAGCAAGGCAAGTAGCACCCGCAGAACATCACGGTC
>CALKXD010000213.1 GCA_938003855.1 uncultured Granulosicoccaceae bacterium
ACCGACACCGACACCGACACCGACACCGACACCGACACCGACACCGACACCGACACCGACACCGACACCGACACCGACACCGACACCGACACCGACACCGACACCGACACCGATACCGACACCGATACCGACACCGGTACCGGCACCGACACCCACACCAACTCCGTCACCGACACCGACACAAACACGATCCCCGACACCAACAGCGACATCTACATGAACTTAACGCAGATCAACACCAACACCACCGCCAACACCGACACCGGCACCAACACCCATACCAACACCGGCATAAACACTACCGACACCGGCAGGCATAGGCATACCGACACCAACCCCAACATCAACCCCAACACCGACACCGACACCGACACGATACCGACACCGACACCGATACCGATACCGACACCGACACCGATACCGATACCGACACCGACACCGACACCGATACCGATACTGGTGACAGCGAACCCGCTACAAATACCGTTCAGGTTTTCGAACCGTCGTCATTCCTGCAAATAGCATCCGGTATGTCAGGATTTACCGCTGAACTGGATAGCGCTGACCGATTCAGCCGCGATCACGATCGAGCCGGCGATATCAATGGTGATGGCATTGCTGATCTCGTCATCGGCGCGCGCTCCGACGACGACGGCGCAACGGATGCCGGTGCTGTCTATATTTTGTTCATGAATGCAGATGGAACTGTCAATTCACACCAGAAGATATCCATGTTAGAAGGTAACTTCACAGGCAATCTGGTTGAGGGTAATTTTTTCGGCTATGGCGTGGCCGGAATCGGTGACTACGACGGTGATAACATACCCGACATTGCGGTGTCGGCACCAGCCGCCTCCACACCAACTCTATATATCCTGCACCTCAATGCCGATGGCACTGTGAAATCCATGGTTCGAAATAACAATGTGCTTGCGTTCGGACTAAGTGCCGCCGGAGACCTTAACAGCGATGGCAGAATTGACCTGATCGCTCCCGACCCAAATGCCGACAATGGGGGCGCTATCGACTTATTGTTCCTTGATTCCTCCTCCAGAGTCATCCGTGACGCCACCGTTACCATTGGAGAAAATTCAGGGGGCTTCGGCACTGGACTGAACGACGGTGATAGCTTTGGCGGTCGCGAATCAGCACTGTTAGGAGATCTGGACAACAACGGCACACAGGAATTAGCGGTCGGCGCGTTTCAATCTGATAATGGCGTCGGGGCAATCTGGATACTCTCTCTCGATCCTGCAACAAACCAGGTTGTCGACAAGCTTAAGATCGCGCCAGGCCTGGCTGGATTTTCTGAATCGATACCCATCGAAGAAAATGCCAATGGCACAAGCGGCGGCCACTTCGGACATGCCATGGCCGCAACGGGTGATCTCAACGGAGACGGAGTACCAGACCTGATCAGCAGCGCCAACCAATACAACAATGGCGTTGGCTATATTCTCTATTTAAACCCCGACAAAACTGTAAAAACCTTCAACCGATTCGACGAAACCGAAGGTGGCTTCAATATTCCACTGAACACCGACGAACGTTTTGGACGCTCGATTTCGTTTGTCGGAGACAATCGGGAAGATGGCAACATCACTGTTCTGATGGGTGGCGGGGCTGGCACAACCGGCGTATTGTACACGCTGGATTACCAGGCCTGTGATTACCAGCAACAAGGCGAAACCATGTTCTGGAGCGCCGGCACCGTATTGTTTTCGAACTGGAATCATGCAGCGCAGACAGTCACCGGCCCGCTCTCCTTTGAACAATGCACCTTAAAGGCACACGAAAATAACGGCCCCTATATGACCACCAAAGCATCCGATGGTCGCTGCATTATCAAAGATACATCGGCAGTTCTGGCCTTCAGTGACGAGGGCAGTTCTGCCTATATACGCAGCTGCCCTTAATTGACATCGGGATAGCGGACGCCGGTTGTCAGTCACTTTTACTGGCAACCAGTTCTTTTAAGATGTTTTATCGTGCTCCGTGTTATTGTAATCTGTACTGGATACCACAGCAGGAATACTGATGAAGACCATGACATGCAAGCAACTGGGCGGCGCCTGTGATGAAACATTCACCGCAGCAACCTTTGAAGAAATGGCCGAGCTAAGCAAAAATCACGGCATGGCAATGTTTCAGCAACAGGACGCCGACCATCTCAAGGTTATGGCAGACATGAAAGCGCTGATGGAAAAACCCGGAGCCATGGAAGAATGGTTTGCACAGAAGCGCAAGGAATTCGAAGACCAACCTGACGACTAGCAGTTAACCCCGCGTCAGCTTCAAATCCAAATAGGCGATCCCGCAAACCGGGGTCGTATCAGCAGGCAAAGCCTGCCCACACTACCGTATAGATCCGGCACGGCAGTGACAAAAGATGCGCGCCGGCGAAATACGCCGGCGATGCGAGGTTCTGTCGCATGCAGAGCCGCTCCCCCGACCCTGGTGCCTTAACCATTCAAAATCTACCAGGCTGGCAACCCCACAGGATCGTAGTGTTTCAGACAGTGAGTTACGCCTGATTAGTTCTGACGTAGAGCCCGATCAGCTGGCGCCAGCCAATCCACTATAGCGAGCACGGGCACTTACGCCTGGTAGCTCAGCCCTGATCACGCCATGGAATACAACACCCAAGGCGATACCAGAGGCGCACAATTATTTAAGCAAAAAGCACGGCCACCAGAATGCCTTGCTTCTGCAAAAATATTGCTCCAATGCACAGGGATGGATCCTGGATGGATAGACAGAGCACCGCAAACCTTCTATCGGCAGAATTCAAACTGCTCCCGCTTTAACGGCGTTCAGGCATGATGGTTTTCTATATAGGCTCCTCACAACACTCAGCAACCACAGCAAGCAACCGATCCACATCTTCTATATTACTATCCCAGGCAGTAACAAAACGCGGCGGTGCTGTTTCATCTAATTCTCCTTCGGTGACCTTGACACCCCGCTCTGCAAGGCGCTCAATAACCGGGCGCGGGATATTGGCAAAAACCTCATTAGAATGGGTCGGGTATTCCAGCGTAATTCCGGGTAGCGCGGCCAGGCCCTGACTCAGCCTCGCTGCCATAGCGTTAGCGTGCTCTGCGTTTCGATGCCAGATATCATTGCTGATATAGGCTTCAAGTTGCGCCGATACAAAACGCATTTTGGACAGCAACTGCCCTGCTCTTTTATGCAGAAATGCAAACCGGTCTGCCAGTTCAGGTTTAAAGAAAACCACCGCCTCAGCGGCAAGGCAGCCATTTTTAGTCGCACCGAGCGACAGTACATCGATAGCGGATTTCCAGGTCATCTCAGCCGGACTTGCATTTATCGCAACCAGAGCATTGGCAAAACGGGCACCATCCATGTGCACGTGCAGGCCATGGTCATGCGCCGTTTTTGCAAGTGCGGCAATTTCGTCGAGCTGATAGACGGTGCCAACTTCGCAGGACTGGGTCATACTTAAGACAGCGGGTTGTGCAGCATGCACATTACCTTTTCCCCGAATACAGCGGCTCAATGCGACAGGGGCAATTTTGCCATCAACACCGGCGATCGGGACAAGCTTTGCACCGCCGGTAAAAAATTCCGGGGCAGCGCATTCGTCGGTATTAATGTGCGACATTTCGTGACAGAACACTTTGCCATACTGAGGCGTTAACACAGACAACGCCAATGCGTTGGCCGCAGTGCCACTGACAACCGGAAAGACCTTTACCGGTGTTTCAAAGAATTGACTCAAGGTGGATTCGAGCCTGACTGTATGACGGTCCTGCCCATAGGACTCGGCATTGCCGCCATTTGCAGCCACAACCGCATCCATCACTTCCGGACAAGCACTGGATATATTGTCGGACGCGAAGCTGTTTACCGCGCGACTTTCCAACATAACTTTATTCTTCATATGGCTGCAAACCTCTACTGACTCAGCAGTACTCAATTGCAACTGTGTACTGATGACTCACACTTTAACTTAAATAGTTGAATACCCGCTGTTCGCCATTGCGCAAATGACTCTGGCAGCGGGCGTGTTGTCCTCTACACCAATGTAGATAACCGCACCGGTTACAATCTTAGCGATAAAGCAAAATAACTGCGACAACATCACCTGCGTGCTCACCCCTGGTCCCCATAAGCCAAGCCAGTGCAATTACCGATTGCATTTTCTACTACCGTGGCACATGACAGCGGCACGTAACCACACCAGGCCGTGATACCAACCATAAGCACACCCAGCCGTTATTGCTCCTGCCACTGTAGTTGCGACACCCTCAGAGTAATACGATAACCTCCTTCGGGTGATCGTTGCGAATCACTTGAAAACGCAGCACATTCAGGCATCCGGTCAGTCGATCCAGTGTTGCAAATAAACTAACTCTGCGCAGCAACTGTCCAGCGCGGCTTTTGAATCACTTGAATCTCGGGTATATTGCTAAGACGAAAGACCACAACGTGCTCGCAGGGAGGAACAGGCATGACGTCATCTGGCGATCCACCAGTCACAGATTTGAGCACGCTCAGCGGGCGCCTTGAAGGTAAAGTAGCACTGATCACCGGTGGTGCCGGCGGGATGGGTCGCGCGGCTTCTGTACAATTTGCCGCCGCCGGCGCACGAGTTGCGATTCTCGATATCGATCAACAACAGGGAGAATCCGCCGTCGCTGAAATAGAATCCTTCGGCGCAAGCGCCCTGTTTATTAACACTGATGTCTCCAGTGCCACTCAGGTTGAGCAGGCCATTGCAAAAGTTGTGGCGAAGTTCGGCCCTATCACCATTCTCTTTAATCATGCTGGCACTATCATCGTCAAACCACTCCACGAAACCAGCGATGCAGACTACGACCGGCTGATGGATATCAACGTTCGTTCTGCGTTTCTGGTGTGTCGCGCTATCGTCAGACATATGTTGGAACACAACGGCGGATCAATTGTAATCACCTCTTCTATCGGCGGTGAAAAAGGCTTTGCACTGGAATCACTTTACTGCATGACCAAAGGTGCGGTGCTGCAACTTGCCCGCTCGATTTCCACAGAGTACCGGCAGCAGGGCATACGATGTAATGCAGTCTGCCCCGGCTTTGTTAAGACGGCCCACGGCCTGCGCGAAATTGATGAACTGGATGGTTTGGGACAAAAATGGAATGAAGCTGATCTAACGGATGCTCAGGTGCGGATCTGCGAAGCAAACGAGGTCGCTTCAGCAGCACTGTATCTGGCGTCGGACGAATCCAGTTTTATCAACGGCACAGCGCTGTATGTAGACAACGGCTGGTACGCCAAGGGTTGAAACAAGCACTTCAACTTGCCTGAACCCGGACTAACCGGCAGGCAGGACCAATGCAACCACGAGGAAAAAATATGCTCTTTAAAAAAGTATCCGGTATTGCATCAATGCTGCTGGCACTGACACTTGGTGCCCCCACCAATGCAAGCGCCGCAGTACCCGAATCAGACAAACCGATCAAGATCATGATTGCCGACTGGACCAGCATCGGTCTTCAAGGTGAAATGATGTCGTTGATTCTCCAGACCTATGGTTACACCACAGAATTGGTGGTGGCGGATGACTCAGGTCGCTACCCCGGTTTTGAAAACGGCGATCTGCACCTGGCAATGGAAACCTGGCAGACCACCCAACAGAACAACCTCGCAAAATCTGTGGCGACCGGCAATGTGGTCGACCTCGGGGAAACCGGCCTAGCGGGTGTCGAAGATTGGTGGTACCCGCTCTATATGAAAGAAAAATGTCCCGGACTACCAGCCTGGGAAGCACTGCGCGACTGCGCAGAGGAATTCGCCACCGCAGACACGGCGCCGAAAGGCCGCTATGTCGGTGGGCCGGTGTCCTGGGGTGATCACGACGAGAACCTGATCGCAGCATTGGACCTGCCGTTCGAAGTTATCCACCCGGGCACCGATGCCGCGATGTTCGCAGAATTAAAAGCCGCCTACGAGCGGCAGGCGCCTATTGTACTTTGGGTCTGGAAGCCACACTGGGTTCCTTCTCTCTACGACGGTGAGTACGTACAATTTCCGAAGTATGAAGACGGCTGTTTTGATGACCCGGCCTGGGGTCCCAATAAAACAGCGACAGGTGATTGTGGAAAGCCCTATGGCTGGATAAAAAAAATGGGCTGGGCAGGCGGTGAAGATGTATGGCCATGCGCCTATCAGATGGTGCGTAACTACAACATGGACAACGACACCATCAGCGCCCTGCTGGTTGAAGTTGATCTCAACGGTCGCAGTAATACCGAAGTGGCCACAGAGTGGTTAAAGGCAAACGAAGACATCTGGCGTCCCTGGGCCGCTTGCGCCGGCTAGCACGCAAAAGCATCACCAGCTGACCCTCGCTAGAAGCTAGCCAGCTCACTCCGGTGACTGGCTAGCCCGCTTCCAGTTAACTCAAGGTAATCTTTTGCACGACAGTGTAACCCGTGCGATACCCGCAAGCGCGCCGACCAGCCGCAAGCCCCGTCTGCACTCTGCAATGGCCCTGGCCGCACTTGCTGTGGCTGTGTTTTTCGGACCGGTCTGGCTGACGGTGATTCCCGCGTGGCTGGAATTTCCAGTGGCAACAGTGGTCGGCGACGCCATTAACTGGTTTGCACGCGAGGCATCCATTGGCGGCCTTGCGGTTAAAGATATCACCCGCCTGTTTGCAGAGTTTATCGATCGCCCTATACAAGGCGCTGTGGTATTGCTTGCCGACGGCCTCTTCTCCGGACGTGGACTGGACGTCAAGCAAAGTGTGCCACCGCTCTCCTGGCTTGCCATTGGTGGCGTTGCGGTGATTACCGCGTGGCGTCTTGGCGGCAGATCGCTGGCATTCACGGTGACCATCTGTGTAGGCTTTCTAGTGCTGTTCGGCCTCTGGCAAAACGCCATGGTGACGCTGTCAAATGTACTGGTCAGCGTATTTATTGCAGCGGCACTCGGGCTTGCCCTTGGTATCTGGTCGTTCCGCAGCACCCAGGTAGAAAATATAACCCGCGCAATCATGAATGTTATGCAGACGGTGCCTATATTTTCGTATCTGGTACCAACCCTGTTGCTGTTCGGCTACGGTCCCAGTGCGGCACTCGTCGCCACAGTGGCATACGCACTACCACCAATGGTTCACAACACCGTTCTCGCCCTGAAATCTGTGCCCGCTGAAACCATCGAGTGCGGCAGGATGGCTGGCTGCACGCGCCGGCAATTACTCTGGCAGGTACAACTGCCGACGGCACTTTCAAAAATAGCCGTCGGCCTCAATCAAACCATCATGATGACACTCAACATGGTCATCATCGCATCTATGATTGGTGCTGGCGGGCTGGGCTTCGATGTTCTTAAAGCACTCCGCAAGCTCGATATCGGGTCAGGCCTTGAAGCGGGCATGGGTATCGTCGCTCTGGCTGTGGTCCTGGACCGGGTCAGTCAGGCGGCGGCAAAAAGAGCAGCACACGGCAAGCATTTGCAACCGGGGCAGCAACCGCTATGGCGATTGCTCGCGGTGTGGATAGTCGCCGCCACCGTCATTGCCTGGCTGCTGCCACTGGCGCAACTCTGGCCGAAGGCCTACCTGATCTCCACCGCTGCGTTCTGGAATAACCTGGTCAGCTGGATCAATCAGGAATGGTTTGATGTGCTCGATGCTTTTCGCACATTTGCACTGCTGCAGGTGATGCGTCCGATCCGGGATTTTCTAGCCGCTGCTCCATGGACATTAGTCATCGGGGCACTTGCCGTGGCTGCACACTGGACAGGTGGCCTGCGGCTGGTGATCTATACGGTTTCGCTGGCCTTGTTTATAGTCCTCACCGGCTATTGGGGCCCGGCAATGAATTCGCTGTATCTTATTCTGATTGCCGTCACACTCGCGGTACTGATTGGCTTCCCGATCGGGTTCTGGCTGGCGTCGCGACCGCGCCTGCAGACTGCCGCCAATCTGGTACTCGACACCCTGCAAACTCTGCCAACACTGGTCTATCTGCTGCCAGCGGTAATGTTATTCCGGATTGGCGATGTGTCTGCGATTGTCGCCGTCACGCTGTATGCCGTGGCTCCGGCAGTTCGCTACGGCATGGTCGGCATGAGCCAGGTACCACATGCCCGACTCGAAGCCGCTGAAATATCCGGCTGTTCACGCTGGCAGACATTAATCTGGCTGCGGCTGCCCGCCGCCTGGCCAACGCTGCTGATCGGTATTAATCAAACTATCATGATGGCGTTTTCAATGTTGATCATCGCGGCCCTGGTAGGCACAAAAGATCTGGGCCAGGAAGTACTCATCGCCCTTAATCGCTCACAGGTTGGTGAAGGCATCATCGCCGGACTCTGCGTTGCCTGCCTGGCTCTGATCGCCGATGGTTTATTAAAGGCCGCCGCTGCAAACACGGCTATTCAACGTCACCGGAAAAATAGCTTATGACGAGTATCCCGGGTACTGAAGCACAGCATGGCAGGCAACGCGAGGTTATTGTGCAATGCCGGAATCTATGGAAAGTGTTCGGTGCAACAAAGCACGCCTTCGAGCGCGCCGACGGCGCTCACCTGTCCGTTGAGGACTTTACCCGTAAGGGATGGACTGCTGCGGTTCGCAATGCCTCTTTCGATGTTCACCGCGCCGAGGTGTTTGTGATCATGGGCCTGTCGGGCTCTGGTAAATCAACCATCGTGCGTTGCCTGTCCCGCCTGATCGAACCGACGACCGGTCAGGTACAGGTTGAGGGGCAAGACCTTCTAGCTGCCTCAGAATCCGAGTTGATCAAAACCCGACGCAGTAAGATGGGCATGGTGTTTCAGCATTTTGCGCTACTGCCGAACCGCGATGTGCTGGGCAATGTAGCGTTTCCGCTGCAGGTACAAGGGGTTGACCGAACCACACGCGAAGCCCGGGCGGCCGAAATGATTTCACTGGTTGGCCTGGAGGGGCGTGAGAATCATTTTCCGGATGAGCTGTCCGGCGGTCAGCAACAACGCATCGGTATTGCACGCTCACTGGCTACCGACCCGTCACTGTGGTTTCTGGATGAGCCGTTTTCAGCACTCGACCCGCTGATCAGAGCCGACCTTCAGGACGAACTCATCAGACTCCAGAGTCAACTGCATAAGACAGTGGTCTTCATCACCCACGATCTGGACGAGGCAATAAAGATCGCTGATAGAATTGCCATTATGGATCAAGGCCAAATTGTACAGATAGGCAGCCCGGCCGATTTGATCCTGAATCCGGCCAACGATTACGTCGCGCGCTTTACGCGCAACGTACATCGCTCCAGAGTGATCAGTGTAGACACGGTACTTCGCGAAACTACCCCGAGCGATACCACCGCGGGGCCCGCTGTGCGACCGACAGAGCGGATCGCGGATGTCGCGTCACTGGTGGTGGAATCCGAACATCCTGTCGCGGTGCTTCACCCGCACGCCGATACTGTCGCCGGGTATATCGACCGGGAGAAGTTTGTGCGGGTGTTAGCCGGCCTCGATCCTCAATAGCAACATGACCCGGAAAACACTACGACGATACGGTCACAGCGGGGTTACCCCAAAGCACGCATTGCCCCCACTATCACGCCTGCGGCCAGTCGAGGCTGCGTGAAAATTTAACGATATCCTCGATCAGTAATTCGGGCTGCTCCATTGCCGCAAAATGCCCGCCGCGGGGCATATTTGTCCATTGAGTGATATTGTAAATTCGCTCAGCATAGCTGCGCGGCGGCCACGCCAGTAACTCCCTGGGGAACAGCGCACAGCCGGTCGGAACCTCGACTCTGTTACCCTCCGGCGACAGCACTCTGCCCCCTTCTTCACGACGCCCGTAGTAAATCCACGAGGCGGTGTTAAAGGTGCGCGTAACGATATAAACCATGATATTCGTCAGCAACTGATCTTTGCTATAGACGCTCTCTACATCGTCTCCCTGAGTATCGGACCAGCCGTGCATTTTTTCCAGAATCCATGCGGCGACACCGACCGGACTGTCCATCATTGCGTAACTGAGTGTTTGCGGTTTGGTCGCCTGTTGCGTGCGATAACCATTCTGAACAATCTGGTCTTTATCGAACTGCGTGGCCCAGGCGATTTCTTCTGCACCGATTGGTGCGTCCTTGTGCCGCATCGTTAGAATATTAATATGAATTGCCGCACAGGCCGGTGCGTGATCAAAACCCAGCCAGCTCGAGATCGCCCCGCCCCAGTCACCACCCTGTGCGAGATAGTGCTTGTAACCCAACACATCAGTCATCAGTGTATTAAATATCGCAGCCATTTTTCGCGGACCATAGGGCCGCGGCGGGCGTCCCGAAAAACCAAATCCGGGTAGCGAGGGTGCGACTACATCAAACGCATCTTCCACTCTGCCACCGTGATTTTCCGGGTGTGCGAGTAAATCAATAAAATCGAGAAACTCGACAATCGTACCCGGCCAGCCGTGACTGATAATCAACGGTCGCGGGTTCGGGCCACTGCCTTTTTCGTGTATGAAATGAAGATCAATACCATCTACCGGCACTTTGAAATTAGAAAAACGATTGATGCGTGCTTCGTGTTTACGCCAGTCAAACTCTGTTACCCAGTAGTCACAGAGTTCTTTCATGTAGTCGAGGTTGGTGCCGTAGCCCCAACCGCCATCATCCGGCATCTCGTGCCAGGGATACTCACGCACACGCCTCTGAATTAACGACAGAGTGTCATCAGGTACGGCGACAGAAAAAGGTTGAATATTGCTCATTGATTAAAGGTTACGTGCTGATTCTGATCAAATGTAACTCGAAATAAGAAGACTTCGTAAGAGACAGATTTCATTTATTAAAAGGACAGTGTTTGAAAATAGTCCGGGGAGGGACAGACGCTCATCGGGCGGTCGCACTCAGTTGTCGATTAACTTCCCCGGCGATAAGCCGGATACCTTCATCAAGCTTTTTCAGTGGTACAAAGGCAAACCCGAGCCGAAAGCTTCGGTTGTCACCATTCAGGCAAAAGGTTTCCCCGATATCAATCAGCACGCCTTTGGCACGCAGGCGGTTACTTAGCTCTGTGGCGTTAAAACCCGCCGGCCCCGTCAGCCAGAATGATGTGCCCCCGTAGGTGCTGGTCCGATGAAGCATGCCAAGGTGCCTGGTTATTGAATCGTTCATCGCATGCCAGCGCTTTTTATAGCGGCGTTCGATATTGCGTATGTGGGAGTCGTAATAACCTAAGCGAAAAAACAGTGCGACGACTTCCTGTACGATAGTCGGCGGATGTCTCATCATTACTCCCCTGACAATTCGAGCCTGCTTGATGATATCTCTGTGCGCCACCATAAAGCCAAGCCGGATACCCGGAGATACGGTCTTTGACAAACTACCGATATAGACAACGCGGTTGTTTTTATCCTGAGAGCGCAACGATCGCGACCGGGCATTGAAGTAGTTCATTTCTGCTTCGTAGTCATCTTCGATAATCAGATAATCATTTTTCTCGGCGGACTGCAGCAGTTGTTCGCGTCTGTCCTGAGACATAGTTACCATCGTTGGAAACTGATGACTGGGGGTGGTAAACACCAATTGACAGCCGGTAGGCAGGGCATCAACCACCAGACCATTTTCATCGATGGGAACACCGATGATACGGTTTCCGGTCAGGTTAAATGCATTCCGGGCACCGGGAAAACCGGGGTCTTCAATCGCTATAGGCTTATTCTTGTGAGCAAACGTAGCGCCTATAATAAACAGTGCATTCTGCGCGCCCAAAGTGATCAGTATTTCGCCGTCATCGGCATAAATACCACGTGAACTGAGCAGTCGCTGTCTAAGTTGCTGTGCCAGTTGCGAGCTGTCACTTTCGACCGAATCATCCCGCCACGCGGGCATCTGTGTAGTGCTCAGCGCTAACCGGGTACATTCCCGCCAACTGTCAACAGGAAATAAATCAGGGTCAATCTGATTGTAAATAAACGGGTAGGGATAACTGGTCCAGTTCAGTGGATTATCCACCGGCACCAGACCAAGTGACTCAAACTGTACCGGTGCCTGAGAGCCGGCCACTGCGGCCGCGACAGCCGCATCTGCAGTCTGCAGGTCTGTCTCGGTCGGTATCAACGGATTGACATAATAGCCCGACCTATCACGCGCCACCACCAGCCCCAGATCAATCAAGCGCCCATACGCCGCAAACACTGTATTTCTAGAGACACCCAGTTGCTCGGCCATCTCGCGACATGACGGCAGTCGTTTATCCGCAGAAAGTACCCGCGAATTAATCGCCGCACTGACAAGCTCGCATATCTGATCGCGCAATCCCAGACTGGAAGCTTCCGGCAGAGTAAACTTGGTTTGCGTTACGGAGTCAGCCAAAGTATCCCCTTAATCAATGTCATTATCCGGCAGTCAATCGCGAATCACCGACAAGGCAAACCGGGATCAATACTTAACTGCTATTTTTTAGCATGATTACCTGGTGTATCGGTGACACAGTCCCGGGTAACAGGCGACCCGCGCAACACAGAGCATAGCTCCGGTCGCACCCGATCACCGCCCGGTTCATGTCGCTGTCGCCAGCGCGCAGTCTATTCTGTCACTTATTCTGCCGTCTGTCCTCTGATTTAGATCGAACTGTCACTTTCACAACCACTGGCAATGTGAAAAGATCGCTCGATACCAATGCCATGAGCGCATTCAAGAGGAGAGCAAGCGAATGAAAAAATCAGAAGTGTTTAAAGCGTTAACCGTCTGCGCAGCACTGGTGCTCGGCGCACAATCTGCCAGTGCCGAAACAGTACTGAAACTGGGCACGGTCGGCTTCAAGGGAATGCCAATCGGTGATGCTATCGATCAGGCACTCATTCCCACTCTGGCCGAAGTGTCGGGTGGCGAAATGACCATTGAGCCGCATTACCGTAAATCACTCTGCAGCGAGCAAACCTGCGGCGAGCAGGCAAACCAGGGCCTTATCGCACTGTGGACCAGCTCCACGGCAAACTTTGGTAACTTCGGCACTGCACTGTCGGTATTCGATCTGCCCTATATATTTAAGAGCATCGAAGATGCGGATCGAATCTCATCCGAGTGGCTGGCAAAGAAGCAATGTGATATTGCAGCAGAAGAAGCCGGGCATGTCTGCCTCACGGTTTATTCCAGTGGTGGCTTTCGCCAGTTGGGCAACGCACACGGCCCGGTGCATGTTCCTGATGACATGAAAGGTATCAAGTGGCGCGTTACCAAGAGCCCGATTGAATACACACTGATTAAAAACTGGGGTGCGGTACCCGTACCATACGACTGGGCACAGCTTTATCAGGGTCTCCAGACCGGCGTTGTGTCGGGTCAGTACGTCGCAACACCCTGGCAGCACGTGGCCAAACTCCACGAGGTCGCTCAGTACTTCACCGAGATAGGCGGATCATGGTCAGGCAATCAGTTGTCTATGGACAAACGCCAGTACGATGCGCTTTCGGATCAACAACGAGAATGGCTGCATACCGCCGCCACAGCCTTTGGCAAGCACGTTCAGGAACTCGACCGCAACTGGGTAAAAGCCGGTGAAGATGAGATAAAAAAGGAAATTAAAGAGTGGTATGTACCAACAGAAGATGAAATGAAACTCTGGCGCGCCGGCGCTATCGACGCGTGGCTGAATGCAAAAGGCACGTTTGATCCGGCAACCGCAGAGCAGGTATTGCAGGAACAGGGCATGACGGATTTCATCGCCCAACTGAAAGAAGCAGGCGCTTTATAGGCACACGAGCCAATACGGCATGATGGTCAGCGTGGTGTATCTACTTGCTACACTGACTCCTGCTATGTCGCATTAAAAATGGCGCGGTATCTACCGCGCCATTTTATTTTCCGGCTGAGGAAACATGCCGGGGCTTAAAACGCGCAGCTTTGATTAGCGGGTTCCGCAGCCACTGCAAGTGCATCACCGCCAACAACCCGTTCGATGATTTTCGTTACCTATGTACAACGACACACTACACTGCAGCGTCCCCATACTCTGGCACTGCGAACATTTCGCGTCACAGACGCTACGTATTCAGTTAGCCGGGTAATTAGCACACAATGGAAAGCATTTTTCTTCTGATTATCCTGGTGGTACTAATCCTTCTGGGCGCACCGGTTGGCTTCACACTGATTCTTATTCCAGTGGTTTATATTCTGATCACCGATGCCGCCCCGATGATCCTGATCCCGAGCCAGATGTTCAGCGCCATTGATGCCGTGCCCCTGACCGCGATCCCGTTTTTTATGCTGACGGGTGAACTGATGACCAGCGCCACCATTACAGAGAGACTGGTCGAACTGAGTCAGCGCCTGATCGGCCGGATGCGTGGCAGCATGGCTCAGGCAAACGTGCTTGTATCGATGTTCTTTGCCGGAATGAACGGATCGGTAGTGGCCGATACCGCAACCGTTGGATCACTGTTGGTACCGGCCATGAAAAAAGCCGGTTATCCTGCCGCCTTTGCCGCAGCTATAACGGCCGTGAGTTCAACAATCGGTGGCATTATCCCACCGTCTATAATGATGATTGTCCTTGCCAATGCCGGTGGCATTTCAGTCGGTGCGCTGTTTGCCGGCGGCATCATACCCGGTTTGATGATTGGACTGCTGTTAATGATCATCAATTATTTTATCGCAAAACGAAACAATTTCGAGCGCAGCGAGGAACCATTCAGCTTTAGAGCGCTGGCACACTCAATCTATAAATCTTCTTTTGCTTTGCTGATACCCGTGGTATTGGTCGGATCAGTGGTGTTTGGCATTGCCGGTGTCGTTGAGGCCGGTGCACTGACCGCCACCATCGCATTGTTTGTCGGTCTTTTTATCTACCGGACAATCACCTGGGAAAACTGCAAAGGCGCTTTTATTCGCGCTTTTAGAAACTCGGCAATGGTGTTTATTATTATCGCCGCCTCCGGCCCTTTCAGCTGGCTGTTAACGTCTCTGGGCGCGATCAGTGATTTGGAGCAATGGTTGCTGGGCTATGCCCACAACCCATTGCTCTTTATACTGGTGCTGGTTCTGTTTATCTGCCTGCTTGGCATGGTGATGGATTCAGCCGCCAATATTATTGTGGTGGGTCCGGTGCTTGTGGATGTGATGGTGAAAGCTGGCTACCCTGATGTTCAGGCGGCACTGGTGGTGGTGGTCGGTTTTCTTATCGGTTCTGTTACCCCGCCCGTCGGCGTTGCGTTTTTTACCGCTGGTGCAATTGCCAATGTGCGGCTGGAGAAAGTAGCCGTTGCGATGCTGCCCTACCTGGTAGCGCTGTTTCTTTTACTGTTTTTACTTATCGTGGTGCCGCAATTCACTATGTTTCTGCCCGCAGTGTTCGGTTTTGTTTAATGAGTACAACTGACTTGATAACTGCATCCAATGAGAATGCCGCCCGTCACGGAGTCTTATCAGCGTGATTAAACTCATCACATGGATCGACAACGCTGTAAAAAAAACGCTCACCGCTTTTTGTGCCGTTTTTTTACTGTTGATGGTTGTCTTTGCAGTCTACAACGTAGTGATGCGGTACGTTTTTGAGAACCCGCCTGTGTGGGGTGATCTGCTCACAGTGCTCAGCAATATATGGCTGGTTTTTCTGGCGCTGGCACTGACCGTCAGAGACCGCGATCACATCGCGCTGGATCTTATTTATTCATGGCTGCCGGTTAAAGCGGCGTTTATTATTCAACAATTCTGGACAGCCGTCATCTTCTGCCTCGGTATTGTGATGATTGTGTACGGTTTGGAGGCGGTGAGCACGATGGGCGGAAAATACTGGGAGATGTGGCATTTTGCGTGGGAAAACGGTGAATTCGTTTTCAAACCAAACTACATGCCGAAAAAATACGCGATAGCAATAGTGCCACTATCCGGATTTCTAGTCTGCGTTGCCGCTATTGCCTCTATCATTGAAGACAGCTTCAAAATGCGAGCCGGCACATACCGATCAGGCGACGAGATGGACCTGCTCATCGCTGATGATTCACAACCCACTGCCAGCAAGCAATAACAAAATCGTTTATCGGCCATTGCAGTAGCACGGCCCGTACCTGTAGCCGCGGTCTACCGGGGGCGCTCATCAAGCCAAAGGCAATCACCGGTTTACCACAGTACCAATAATCTTTATTTCTGCCTGGCGTTAGGACTGGTGGTGCCTGTCAGAGCGGTATAAATATCAAGCCCGGCTTTGCGCATCTGCGTGCTAAACGAGTCGGGCGGCACACTGTCGAGTACGATACCGGAAGCACACTTCAGCGGCATCACAATATACGCAGAGGCTACGCTCTGTTTTTCGGCAGATGCCAGCACAACAGTGTCTGCGGCCCGCTGACTGAGCGCTTTTTTGATGTGTGCCTCTTCCAGATCGCCAGTGCTCAAGCCAGCATCTGTATCCACACCCGTGACACCCATGAAGTAGGTGCCAGCGCGCACAGGGGCCATGGCCTCTACGGCTGCGGCGCCCACATTCACCATAGAGTGCCGAAACAGGGTACCGCCGATCATGACGACGGTAATTGACGTATGCGGTGCCAGCGCTGCCGCCACCACTGGACGGTGTGTCACAACCGTGTTTTTTTGATCACGTGGCAAATGCGCAACGAGTTGCAGTGCCGTAGTGCCACCATCGATGATCACCATTTGGTCCGGCTCTATAAGACTTGCAGCCGTTTTGCCGACCTCTTGTTTCGATTGAGAGGCAATGCCTTTGCGCCGTATCAAATCCGCCTCAGCAGGCGCTTTCGGCAACGCCCCCCATGCACGCGCTGCAGTTTCCCGGCTGACGCAAGCTCCCGCAGATCCCGCCGGATGGTGTCATCCGACAAGCCCGGCTCTGCGGCAACCGTTTTAGCCTCGATTTTACCTTGCTGCGCGACGATATTGAAGTGCTTGAGTTGAAATTTACCGATGCGATGACGATGATCAAGAGTGGTGAAATATGCGACGGTAAAACCATTTTGTTACTGCAATATGCAGCACTCACTATTTTCCCGAATGCGCAACGCGACAGAAATTAAACGACCATCAGTAAAGGCTGAACAGACTCAAAGCGTCTAGCCTGCAATAGTCATGAGGATTCGGCATTCAGGGTCAATAGCGCTAAACAGGTCGCTCTATCGCTTGAGAAGCGTGGCCCGCCACGTGCCGGGCGGGATCGGGCGAGATGTGACGCGATATTGGCCTATGAGGTCAAATAGACCGTGTGTTTAGTTGTACAGCACTCTAATTGAGCAGCAAACTCGGTAGGTGGAGCCATAGAGTCATGTCATCTAGTCACCTTATGAATAATACAGATTAGTAAGGCAGTCCGACATAATTAATCGCCATACTCGCCTGCGCCGCTTCATTCTCCCTGATAAACGCCAGTTCTGCCCGTTGCATCCGTGCATCGAAGTCGGTTTGCCCGGGAAACCGGTGCAGCACGGATGTCATCCACCAGCTAAATCGCTCAGCTTTCCAGACACGTGCCAGCGCTTTTTCAGAATACCCGTCTATACCCGTGGTGTCGTCGTCTTCATAGAATTGCCGCAGACCGTTATAGAGGTAATGCACATCAGACGCCGCTGTATTCAATCCTTTAGCACCAGTAGGTGGCACAATGTGCGCCGCATCGCCACAGAGAAACAGGTTTCCCCAGCGCATCGGCTCCACCACAAACGAACGTAGAGGCGCAATAGATTTTTCTATCGACGGCCCTGTGACCAGGTTCTCTGCCAGTGATTCAGGCAGGCGCTGCCGCAGCGCATCCCAGAATTTAGCGTCAGACCAATTGTCTGTGGAATCTGATTGCGAGCATTGCACATAATAGCGACTGAGATTTTCATTGCGCATAGAGCATAGTGCGAAGCCCTGATCAGAGTTGGCATAGATCAGCTCATCATTAACCGGCGGTGTCTCGGAAAGTATGCCCAGCCAGCCAAACGGATAGACTTTTTCAAACTCTTTGCGGGCCTCTGACGGAATGGTCTGACGACTGACCCCGTGAAAACCGTCGCAGCCGACGATATAGTCTGCATCGATTCGCCTGGCCTGACCCTCAACGCGATAGGTGACATATGGGCGGGCCGTAGTAACATCGTTAATAACAACATCCTCCACCCGAAACTCTGTAACACCGCCGCAGGCTTCTCGTGCGTCGTATAGATCACGCGTCACTTCGGTCTGACCATACACCACCACCGGTTTAGCGATGTATTTTGTAAAGGGTATGCGGAAGTGTTCGGCACCGTAGGAGATGACAGTGCCGTCGTGGGCTAACCCCTCTTGCTGCAAGCGACCGGCAACCCCGGCCTCGTGCATTAGATCGACCAGGCCACGCTCAAGGATACCGGCACGGATTCGTTGCAACACATAGTCACGTGTTTGCCTTTCCAACACGACGGCATCGATGTTTCGCTTGTACAGCAGTTGGGCCAGCAGAAGACCAGACGGTCCTCCACCTACAATCGCCACTTGTGTTTTCATCGGGTGTCCTGCTGTAATAAACCGGAGCGAGCACCGTTCACCGTACTCCTAGTTTAACGGTTGTGTATCCCCGCAACAATCGAACCGCCTCGCCGACGCCAGTGCAGACCGGCTAAGCACCTGCCTTACGGTACCAGCGACAATCCGATCCGGTCCCATCGAATGCCGTCCTCTCCCTTCGAAAACCACACCTGCCTGGCACGTCCCACCACATCACTCAGCGGCACCTGACCAAACTTGCGGGAGTCGCTGCTGTGGTCACGGTTATCTCCCATCACAAACACATGCCCGGGCTTGACTATCACTGTGCGGCTGCCGTCAGCAACCGTGCCTGCAATGGCGCGCCAACTGACACCGTTAATCGATTCTTCTATCACCTCTCCCGCTTCAGGAGCCTCACCGGGTGCTGACAGCGCGACACCATTAACCGACAGGCCATTGGCCGCGAATTCAACTTCGTCTCCGGGCAGAGCTATAATGCGCTTAATGTAGTACAAATTGCGATTGTTCGGATACACAAACACTGCAGCGTCGCCACGTTGAACATTTTTTCGGCAGTAAGGGCAGTTGTAGTTTTTATTGGCAAACAAAAAGTCTCCCGCGAGTATCGTTGGCTGCATACTACCGCTGGGGATCCGAAACGCCTGCACCTGTCGCGATTGCACCCAGTTAACCAGCAGCGGCAGGATAATCAAACTGCAAACCACAAAAACCGCCGCATACAGCCCACCGGTCTGCCACGCCGGACGCCGGTAGCGCTTGCTCAGGCTGGCCTGACGCCAGGCAGCAACAATCGCATACAACCAAAGCCCCAGAGTAAGCACCAGACTCAGCACCAACACCGGTAAAGTCAGCGCCACCGGAAGGTATAACGCGACTATCGCCATCAGCGGAATAGTCAGCAGGCAAAAGCACAGAAATATCCAGATCGCACTATTTACCCGGCCGTTATAGAGTTGACCGAATCCGGGCAATACTGCAGACATAAGCGCGGCGATCAGCGGGTTGCGTGGACACCCGGCCGGAGTATCTGTCAGCGGCTTGTAGCCGGTGGATTGCGGCGCGGGTGCGTAGAGGTCATTGCGTGTGTTCATTTATCTCTCCTGATTGAGTTTCCGGCACGTCCGATCGGGGGTTAACCCGCTGCCGTGGTTACCCAGGCACCAAAAATAAACGCGGTTAACTGCCCCGCCCCGACCACGGCGCTGGCCAGCAAAGCCAACCACTGCCACCAGGACGGATGCGTGGTGCTTGTGTCAGTTGCGCCCAGCGAGCTCTCAGTCGCCAATGTCGGGGTATCCGCAGCAAGCGTTTTTTCGTAAGTTACCTGCGCCAGCACCGACCGGGTAAAGTCCGCCGGTGGAATCACCATTGGACGGGCCAGCAAGTGCTCATGCTCCTCGCTGAGCATTGATTTGTCGGGCTCTGTGTCATACGTCATGCGTTTGTCTCCTCCAGTCGGGTGGCGAGTCGCGCCCGGGCGCGGGATAAGCGGGTACGGAAAGTACCGGGGGTACATCCGGCAAGCTGCGACGCCTCCGCGGTACTCAGTTCCTGCACGTAAACCAATGCGAGCAAATCTCTGTCTTCTGCCGACAAGCTTCGCAGCGCCGACTGGATCAATTGGATTTTCTGGTTTGAATCGACAATCACCGACGGCTCTGACAGCGGATGCCGGTCAACCAGATTATCAATCGCACTTTCGCCTTCATCAGTGAACTGCTCTTGCGAACGCCGTTTGAGCCGGTGAAATTCGGTTCTGGCCACATTAACGGCAATGCTGAACAGCCAGGTGGACACTCTGCCGCGGGAAATATCAAAGCTCTCGCGGCCTCGCCAGACACGTAAAAAGGTCTCCTGCGCCAGATCTTCTGATTGCTGCTGAGAAAAACCCATTCGACCCAGGTATCCAAAAACGGACGCCTGATAGGTTTCTACCAGCCGGGTAAATACCGATAAATCTCCGCTGGTCAGATCAACGAAATTTTCGTTGTCGGGTTTGTCAATTTCAGTTGGCATATAACGTTATACCAGCGCTATCGCGAATCGTTACAGCTGCCGGTTTACCAGACCGGAAAAAGCACCCGACTGTGAGCGCTGTCGCATCCGTCAACCCACCGGTAGCAACAGCCGCGAGCCGGGCTCAACGGCGGTATAAAAGCATCGGATAGCTGGTCGGCGGGTCTGCGCCGGCATTGCAATACGCTGTACTGTCGCACAGTGAAAATCACATGACGTAGTCACAGCGGGTAGTGGTCAGCTTGTCACCGCTGATCACGATATAGTGCTGCCAAGCTGTCGGCTATTGCCTACAATAATTCAGTGCTACTCAGCTGCGCCGGCAGATTCACGCAGCGACTTGCGGCACGCCCTACCCTCAATTTACCGAGTGATTTTCATGGCCACTTTTCCATCATCCGCTAAGGTCGTCATCATCGGACAAGGCGGTATCGTCGGCGCTTCCGTCGCCCATCATCTGATCGAGCGCGGCTGGGACAACATCGTCGGCATCGATAAGTCTGCTATCCCGACCGATATCGGCTCTACCGCGCACGCCTCTGATTTCTGCTACGCCACCGCCCACGATCAAATGACCTGCCACACCACCATGTACAGCATCGACTTCTACGAGAAGCTGGGTCGCTACGCTAAGGTGGGCGGCCTTGAAGTGGCACGGGTCGGCGACGACGATCGCATGGCCGAACTGATGCGCAAGGTTGGATCCGGCAAGGCCTTCGGCACCAATGCACGGATGATCAGCGCGGCGGAAGCCAAAGAAAAAATGCCACTGCTCGAAGAGCACATGATCCAGGGTGCACTGTGGGATCCTGACGCCGGCCTGGTGGTGCCGCGATCACAAGTCGTCAGTGGTGAAATAGTCGATGCCTGCGAGCAGACCGGCAAGCTCACCACTTTTGCCAACACATCAGCGACCGGACTCGATATAAAAGACGGCCGTATTGTCGGGGTGGAAACCACCCGTGGCTATATCGCGGCCGAGTACGTGGTGGTCTGCGCCGGGTTGTGGGGACGACTGATCGCCGAGATGGCTGGTGAAGATCTGCCGGTGATGCCTGTCGATCACCCGCTGCTGTGGTTTGGACCTTACAAAGAATTTGAAGGCACTGGCAAGCACATCGGCTATCCACTGCTGCGAGACCAGGGCAACTCTGCGTATTTGCGTGACACCGGCGACCCGACCACGTCGGAAGGCGGCATGATCGAATGGGGCTACTACGAAGAAAAAGACCCGCGTATGTGTCACCCGCGAGATCTGCTGGAGAAAGAAGAAGCCAGGTTGTCACCTTCGCAGCGCGACCTGGAAATGGAGCAGATCATGGAGCCACTTGAGCGCGCCATGGAACTCACGCCAATTCTGGGCGAACTCGGCTACGATGAAAAACGCTCGTTTAACGGCTTGCTGCAGGTCACCGCTGACGGTGGCCCCTCGATAGGCGAATCTGCCAATGTACGCGGCCTGTGGTATGCGGTATCTGTCTGGGTCAAAGACGGACCGGGCACCGGCAAGGTGATCGCCGACTGGATGACTGACGGCTACACCGGTTTTGATCACTTCGGTATTGATGTCGCACGCTACTACCCGTTTCAGCAGCAAGAGCAATACATCCACGATCGCTGTTATGAAACCGCCTTTAAAATTTACAACCCGGCAGTGCACAACCGAGAGCCCTACACCAAAGGCCGCGGACTGCGGCGCAGTCCGTTCTACCAACGCGAGCAGGCACTGGGAGGATACTTCATGGAGGCTGCTGGCTGGGAGCGGGCACACGGTTACGCAAGTAACGAGCACTTACTGGAAAAGTTTGCCGATAAGGTACCGGCGCGAGACGCCGAATGGGACAGCCGCCATTTCTGGCGCGTGTCCAATGCCGAGCATCTGCAACTGTCAGAGGATGTCGGCATGGTCAACCTCTCACACTTTGCAATTATCGATGTTACCGGTCCGGACGCAGAGAAACTGATGGAATATACCTGCGTTGCAAAAATCGGCGGCGACACACCGATAGGCAAAGGTGTCTACACCCATTTTCTAGACAAGACCGGTGGCGTGCGGGCAGATCTGACAATCATACGCATGGCAGAAAATCACTTCCGCGTTATGGACGGCGGCGACTCGGGCGCGCGTGACTTTGTCTGGTTAAAGCGCATGGCAGACGATCGCAACTACAACGCGCAGGTTGAAGACCGCACCACTGATTTCGGCTGCCTGGGTTTATGGGGCCCGAACGCCCGCGCTGTTCTGCAAAAAGTGATTGATGATCCTGACACAGTAACGCATGAGAACTTCCCCTTCGTGTCTGTTCGCAATATAGTGATTAACGGCGTCACGGTCACTGCGTTCCGGATTTCCTATGTCGGCGAGCAAGGCTGGGAGTTGCACTTCAACTATGACGACGGCCTCGCCGTCTGGGATGCTCTTGCCGGACAAGGCGTCACCCCGATAGGTATAGAAACCTACGCCAATAGCCGCCGACTGGAAAAAAGCCTGCGACTGCAAAATGCTGATCTACTTACTGAGTACAATCTATTTGAAGCCGACCTTGCACGGCCCAAAGTAAAAGCCGCAGACTTCCATGGCAAGGATAACTATGTCGCTCAGAAAGCACTGGCACATCAATGCGCCTATCTCTGCACCATGACAATGATCAGCAACATAGACAGCAATGGCGTTGCACGCTACCCGGTTGGCAGCAGTGCGATCATCGACCCGAAAACCGGTAACACACTGATCGATGAGAAGGGCCGGCGCTCCTATACCACCAGTATTGCCTATGGGCCATCAATTGGCAAAAACATCGCGCTCGGCTACCTGCCATATGACTATTGTCAGGAAGGTCGCGAACTGGCCATTGATTATTTTGGCGAGCTGTATCCGGTCAAAGTGGAATCAATCGGTTACAAGCCTTTGTACGATCCGGAAAATTCAAAGCCGAAATCATAAGCCACTGATTATAATAAAAAGACCCGTTACACCCGTGTGACAAGCTGCCACACGGGTTGTCATTGCTTGAAAACCACCAACCCCCGAAAAGTACTTCCGGCAGTCTGCAATGGGCTGTCCATGCACTCCCCGATCTGTTAAAGGCCGCTGTGTGCCTGCCGTTATCTCGTCGTCTTGGAAACGTGGCGGGCAACGGCATCAGCAGCCCTGACCGCCCCGCGGAACTAATTTCTCGACACTCTGACTTCCGGTCGCTGGAGCCACCGGTTGTTTTTGCCAATGCAAGATCCGCCGTCGAATTTTAAGCCAGCCACAGTGATGGCTTAAAACAGCAGTCGCGCTGGTGTTGCAATCTGAACCCGCAAACAAGGAAGACGCTGTGGCCAGGGAAGGTGTAAATTTGCAACCAGGCGTAATGACGCTGAACACGCTTATCCTGCAGGACGACGGGTCAGCCAGCCCCCATCTGCGCCGCCTGGTACAAGAGAATCCGCACTACCGGTTCAATTTTGAAATCTGTAGCCGCCCGACCCTTGCCTCGCGCATCTGCGAGTCGTGCAACTTCGATTTACTGATTATTGATCATGTCGAAACCGTCAACAATCAACGTAATTTTCTGCAGGATATCCAGTCGACTAACTCACTAACGCCACCACCGGTGGTCTTTATAAGCGATAAAAACGCTGAGGGAAAAAGTAAGACGAACACGTCGACCCTGTGCACCGACACCCTTAACCGCACCCTGCTGAACAGTCAGTCGCTCGCAAGGTCTATACACAACGTTGTTTGCAAGCAGCGCTTGCTGTCTTCAAACATCCAGCGCTCTATAGAGCTGCAGCGCGTTAACTCAGAACTGAAAAACAAGAACCGCGAAATACGCGACTTCTACCAAACCGTATCCCACGAGGTTAAAACACCGCTGGCCGCCGCCCGCGAGTTCATCCACATTGTTCGGGACGGGATCGGTGGACCGGTGACACCCCGACAGGAAGAACTACTGGACCATGCGTTGACCAGCTGCGATCAAATCGCTACACACTTCAATGATCTTGTGGAGATCACCCGGCTCGACGCCGGCAAGGTACGCTTGCGTCGAAAGTCCGCCAGCATCGATAGTATCATTACCCGCACGCTGGCATCCTGTGCCAAAGCCGCAGCCACCAACGGCATGCAAATCAACACCGAAATAGCATCAAACCACCGGCAATTTATCGCCGATGGTGATCGAATCTTTCAGGTCCTGTCCAACCTTCTGTCCAATGCCATAAAGTACTCCGACGCCAACAGCAGTATCACGATCAATGTGTCTGACAACAACTGCGGTGGCTTGATTTTTTGCATCGCCGATCAGGGTTGTGGCATCGCTGAGGATGATCAGCTGAAAATATTTGATCGCCTGTATCAAGGTAACAACGGGCGCCACCAGTTCAGTGGCGCAGGGCTCGGACTGGGCTTAAGCATCGCCCGCGAGATGGTCACGCTGCATCAGGGAACATTGTGGGTGGAAAGCACTGTCGGACAAGGCAGTCAATTCTATTTTTCAATCCCTGACTGCACAGGCTCTAAAGACAAGGATCAGCTGAGCCACTTAACCAAGGATGACTATGAACAAAAAAATATTGCTTGTTGAAGATAACCCGGACTATGCGCTGGCACTCGGCATTCGGCTGGAAGCGATGGGCTATTCTCTGGTGGTCGCAAACACCGTGTCAAAGGCGCTGTCTAAAATTGTATCGTGCAAGCCCGACGTATCACTGATTGATATCAACCTGCCCGATGGCGATGGATTCAACCTTGCCGCGCAAATAAAAAACAATCCGAATGCGCCGGATATCCCGATCATATTTATTACCGCCAGCAACAACGCAAGTTTTCGCGAGAAAGCGTTACTGTACTCGCCGGTGGCTTTTCTCGAAAAACCCTTTAACCCTCGCAAGCTGATCGATGCGATCGAATTTTCACATTACTCTACTACCGGGTTTCGGGCCCACTACAAAGCCAGATGTGCCAGCTAGACGGGTAGAGTGCAAGCTCGCCAACCGCGTATGCGGCAAAGATCTGATCGCCGCCAAGACAACGGCGACCAGCGCTTGCTGATATCAGGAGATCTCGGTACTCGCCGTAATCACTTTGCTGACGATTCCATAGTCGATGGCTTCACCGGTATCCATCCACTTATCTCTTTCGATGTCGAGCCGCACCCGTTCGATATCTGTACCGGTCCGATTTGAGATCACCTGCGCGAGTCGTTCACGCATCTTGATAATCTGCTGTGCCTGAATGGCGATATCAGACGCGCTGCCACCCGCACCACCTGACGGCTGGTGAATCAGAAAACGGGTGTTCGGCAGACAGAATCGATCTTCCTTCTCCGCCGCCAGAAAAATGTGCGTGCCGGCACTGGCGACATAGCCGGTTCCGATCACCTGCACCTTTGGTGAGATGAAACCGATCATGTCGTGGATGCTGTCACCTGCTTCCACATGACCGCCCTGACTGTTTACGAACAGGTGTATCGGGTCTGCAGATTCTTCCGCAAGCGCCAGTAGCTGGGCCATAACACGCTTGGCCATCGTCTGGTTTATTTCCTCACAGATGATAATTTTGCGTGCCCCGAACAATTTTTCAGCGATCGAAGATTCGCCTGGCTCACTCTTGTCCGTTTTTTTATCTGTCATGCTGTTGTCTCCGATGGGATCTGTTGAATTCTGAAAGTGCGTCACTGCATAGCGCGTGCGCGAACGGTGCATGGAAGGTGCCGAATACGGCCAATCGGTCAACTATTCAACCGGATCACTGATCGTAATCGCTCACTCGACCCGGCAGACATCTGTGCGCGCCGCTCGCAGGCAAGCAACCGGCCACTGTCAGAGGTTGCGCCGACAGCACTTTTAACTGCCCCTATTGTACTGGCTTAGCGGACCGGTAACGGCAATTGTTAGTTGATGCTCACAATTACAGGTCGTCATTTTGATGACGCCTGAGCATAGCCGCCCATGCTGATTCTGACACTACATCACTACCCGGTTAGCGGGCTTTAGACACCACGGGTGCGCTCACGTGCCGTGCAAACCTGCCTGCCGGGGCTACATCCTGATACATCTTGGCGCCGCCCGAAAACCATAATTAGCCGCACGACTGGCAAAGCATCAACGCTCTGCCACTCGTCACTGACACACTCTATGGGAACGGTAACGTGAGGTTGACAACATGATGGAATCATCCACAAAAACAGGATTCGCCGCTCTGGCACTACTGCTCATCAGTGGCTGCGACAGCGATAATAAAGTAACTACCGCCGCACCACTTGACTGGCAAATCTGCGAGGCAACAGAGGCACTGCAATGCAGCACACTGGAGGTGCCAATGATTCACGGCGACGCCGGTGGTGAAAAAATCACTCTGGCCCTGAACCGGTTGCCGGCAACCGGAACGACACCGCTCGGCAGCCTTGTGTTCAACCCGGGTGGACCCGGCGGCTCCGGTTTGCAACTGATCGAAGCCCTGCAGCAGGACAACATCGTTCCCGATGCCATCCGCGCCGCCTATCATCTGGTCAGTTTTGATCCGCGTGGTGTCGGCCAGAGCACACCCATCGACTGCGAAGAAGATGGCGTTGACAATCTAGACGACTACCCGGTAACACTGGCCGAGCTGCAAGCGATTGAACGCGGTATCACCGCTTATGCGACCACTTGCTTTGAAAAGATCGGAGACTACCTGCTGCACGTCGGGTCACGCGCTGTGGTTCGCGATATGGAACTGATCCGCCAATCGCTGAGTGAACCCACACTTAATTTTCTAGGCTATTCCTACGGTACCAGGCTGGCAGCATTATATGCACAGGACTATCCTGCGAAAGTCGGCCGTTTTATTCTCGACGGAAGTTTGCCCCCAACGCACGATACCGCCACTTTGTTTGGTGCATCACTGCCGGCGATGGAAGCCAACCTGCTGACCCTGGCTGACAGCTGCTCACAATTCAGCAGCTGTGATCCGGCCACTTATAAGCAGGCACTGGAATCACGTGTACAGACCCTGATCGACAATGGCGGTGAGCTGGAGCTGCAGATACTTAGCAGGCTGGTTATCGGCGCCGTGCAGTCACCGGAGATGATTCCCGCGGTTGCGCAGGCACTCTACGACTATTCACTGGCATGGAATGCAGGCAGTCTGCTGCAAATAGCTGACGATCTGGACCTTGGCGGCAACGGCGACGACGATGGCGATTCGATCACTATGGAATTTGCCGTTCTCTGTGCCGATGATGCCAGCAGACCTACTGCCACGGATGCCGAGGCACTTCGGGATGACTTCAACCAGCGCAGCGATATATTTGCCGAACTACAACTGGCGTCGGCGCTGACCTGTGCCGGTTGGCCGGGTGCGGTTGATCCGTTGCCGGAGATCAGCACCAGCCAGGCGCCACCGACACTGGTGATAGGCGGACCCACCGATACACAAACCATACTGCCGTGGAGCGAGCAAATGGCCACTGCCATCGGTGGTCACTTCCTGCGGTCCGAGCACCTTGGCCACACGACCGTGTTCAGCCGGCAGAATCAGTGTACGGACGCCGCCGCTATAGATTTTCTGCTCAATGGCACGCTGCCGGATAAAACCGTCTGTGCCGCTGATCTATAACGCATTTAATACGATGCCCCGGCAGAGGCTGCTAATACCTCTGCCGGCAAAAATCAAACACTGACAAAAACCTGCTGCACCTCAGTCGCCTCCGGACGCCGTTTGATTTCCGTTGAAACGTACCAGAGTTATCCCGCGTTCCCCTACAGCACCAATGCAAATCTATTCCATCGCTGGCAGCCCCCATGGAACAGGCAAGTCTGGCGCTGGTAGTAGAGTGAGGAATCACTGCTTGAAATCGGCGCTTCTATTTCAAGCAGCGCTGCTCAGTGGATCTGCCCCCCATCAGGTGGGTTCGGCAATACGCAGCCGCAGATAGTCGACTTCAATATCGACCGTCACAGCGATCATGAACTCAAACACTTCAACCGCGCGCGCAGGTTCGAGATCATAGTGCTCTGCCAGATTCGCCGCGAGCTGAAGTACTTTTTCCTCCCGATCCTTGCGTACTATAAACTCGAGCATTTGATCGCGATCACCGCCGGTCTCGCGAAATGCGTCGGGCATTTCAAGAAACTTGGATTCCGCCACCAGCTTGCCTAAATTGACGCGCTCCATCATCGCCAGCAAGGCGGCGACATCCGCTGTGACGGTTTCACCGTAGGTATTTCTGTTGTCACCAACGGGACAGGCACGCACCACCCACTGGCGGTAAAATTCAATAATGCGAGCACCAACGCCGCTGGGCATTGACCGCACCGGGCTTGCCGGGGCTTCCCGTGCAATCACGCGCTGAACATCAGACACGTCGCTGTAGGCGTCCTGCGCGGCAAAGGAATAACGCCCTAACTCTGCATGGCAGCGTTCAATTTGCGCCAACTCATAGTGCAACAGAGACTGCCCGGGTCGGGCCGTCACCAGGCCCGGCTCATACACCGCTGCATTGCTGGAGAAGCGGGTGCGTTTTTTCAGTGCAATAATTATCTCGTTAGCAAGAATATCGAGGCCGGGCCGGATGGTGGCTTGCAGGTCGAGGTCTGGATGAATAGCCATAGGTTTTTCGTCGTCTGGAAGACAAGAGCATCCACCACAGCTCAGCATGCCGTCAAGTCTGATCGACGCCCGACCGTACATCCCCTGTTGTCGGAAACCCTGCCGCGCTGTTACTCTGCGTAGTCAGATTTGGCCATTGGAGGAACCGTGAGCGAGCCTAAAAATTTCAAGCGACGCAGCCAGGCATGGTTTGACAACCCTGCCAACCCGTCGATGACCGCACTCTATGTTGAACGCTACCTCAACTACGGACTGACTCGCGAGGAACTGCAGTCCGGCAAACCGGTAATCGGCATCGCCCAGACCGGCAGCGATCTGTCGCCGTGCAACCGCGCTCACATCGAAAACGCCAAGCGGGTGCGCGAAGGCATTCGCGAAGCCGGAGGTATCGCCATTGAGTTTCCGGTCCACCCGATTCAGGAAACCTCACGCCGCCCGACCGCTGCGATTGACCGGAATCTGGCCTACATCGGACTGGTTGAAATTCTGCATGGTTATCCGCTCGACGGTGTGGTGCTGACCACTGGCTGCGATAAAACCACCCCCGCCTGCCTGATGGCGGCGGCCACCGCAAACCTGCCGGCCATCGTGCTGTCGGGCGGGCCGATGCTCGATGGCTGGCACGACGGCAAACTGGCCGGGTCCGGCACCATTGTCTGGGCATCCAGATTGAAGCTCGCTGCCGGTGAAATCGACTACGACGAATTCATGGATATCACGGCATCCGCGGCGCCGTCACCGGGACACTGCAATACCATGGGTACGGCATCCACCATGAATGCGCTGGCCGAGGGCCTGGGTATGTCATTACCCGGCTGCGCGGCAATTCCGGCGCCCTACCGCGAACGACTGCAAATAGCCTATGAAACCGGCAAGCGCATCGTCGAGATGGTCGACGAAAACCTCACACCGTCAAAGATCATGACACGCGCAGCCTTTGAAAATACCATTGCGCTGAATTCGGCTATCGGTGGCTCTACCAATGCCCCGATCCATGTGAACGCCATTGCTAAATGCATGGGCGTGCCGCTGTCAATTGAAGACTGGGAAACGCATGGCTACAAGGTGCCGCTGCTGGTCAATATGCAACCGGCCGGCGAATACCTCGGTGAGATGTTTCACCGCTCCGGCGGCGTGCCTGCGGTGATGGGTGAACTGCAGCGGGCCGGTCAGCTTAACGATGATGCACTGACCGTCAACGGCCGCTCAATGGCTGAAAACACCAGCGACAGTCACACCGCTGATGATCGCGTGATCAAGCGCTACGCAACCCCAATGCGCGACAACGCGGGCTTTCTGGTGATGTCCGGTAACCTGTTTGATTCAGCCGTGCTGAAGTCCAGCGTGATCAGCGAGGATTTTGCCGACCGATTTCTGCGCAAGCCCGGCAGCGAAGGTGTGTTCGAAGGCCGCGCTATCGTCTTTGAAGGCTCGGAAGACTATCACGATCGACTCAATGATCCCGCACTGAACATCGACGCCGATTGCATTCTGGTGATGCGCGGTTCCGGACCAATCGGCTGGCCGGGGTCGGCAGAAGTGGTCAACATGCAGCCACCGGATGCATTAATCAAAGCTGGAATATCAGAGCTACCCTGCATTGGCGATGGCCGTCAGTCAGGCACCTCTGCGAGTCCGTCAATACTGAACGCCTCTCCTGAGTCCGCAGTCGGTGGCGGGCTCTCACTGCTTGAGACAAATGACATTATTCGCATCGATATGAACCAGCGACGGGTCGATATGCTGGTGGATGAAACCGAACTGGAAGCGCGGCGCGCGCAACTGACGATCAGCTATCCACCAGACCAAACGCCCTGGCAGAATATCTATCGCAGCCATGTCGGGCAACTGGCGCACGGCGCCTGCGTTGAACTCGCCGAGGCTTACCACAACGTTTGTGAAGACTTGCCACGGCACAACCACTAGCCGTCATCAGCAATTGGCTATCACAATCAAGCAACACGCAGTCTAGAGAAACAAATGAACATACTAATTACCGGCGGTGCCGGTTTCGTCGGACAACGCCTTGCAATGGAATGCCTGCAGCGCGGAAACCTGCAACTCGACGGCAAGCCGTCCCCGCCGATCACAAAAATTTTACTGGCCGACAACGCCGAACCACCCTTCTGGCACGACGGCTTGCGCGAGCACCCGCTGGTCACCTCAAGTTTTGGCGATATCAGCGACGAGGCTTACGTCAAGTCGCTGTTCGCCGAAGAAATTCACGCGGTATTTCACCTTGCCTCTATTGTCAGTGGACACGGTGAAACCGACTTCGATCTAGCCATGCGCGTCAACCTGGACGGTACCCGCTATTTGTTTGAAGCAACCCGGGCGCAGCAAAACAACGCACGGGTGGTGTTCACCAGTTCGGTGGCTGCTTTCGGGGGCGACGCCATGCCGGACACGGTCAGCGACTACTCCAAGCAAACGCCAATGACCACCTACGGTATGACAAAAGTCATTGGTGAGCTATTAGTCAATGACTACAGTCGCAAGGGTTTTTTCGACGGCCGCAGCGCACGCCTGCCAACGGTTATTGTACGACCCGGAAAACCGAATCTGGCCGCCTCCAGCTTTGTCAGTGGTTTGTTTCGCGAACCACTCAACGGCGAGCCCTGTGTGATTCCGGTTGACCCGTCGCAACTGATGCCGGTACTTGGCTATCGCAGTATCATCAACGGGATTATCAAGCTGGCCGAATTACCTGCCGCCGATCTCGGCACAGACCGCGGCGTCGGCCTGCCAGCTTTCAATGCCACGGTCCAGGAACTCATGGACGCTTTGAAAAATGTCGCCGGCAACCGCCACCTGGGCGAGCACATTTTGAAAAAAGATGACACCATCGCAAAAATCTGCGCCGGCTGGCCGCAGCAGGCCGATACCGCTCGCGGTATTGAACTCGGGCTGCCGATAGAAGATTCTATAGAAGACATCGTCGCCAACTATATTGAAGACTATCTGGAAGGTGCGAGCACATGACTGATGACATAATCAATATTAACTGGCACAAAAAACCCGACCAAAGCGTCGGTTTTATCAAGCTTACCGAAAAAGACAATGTTGCCGTTGCATTGCGCACCATCAATGCCGAAGAAACCATAAACGATATCACTACCCGCCAGGAGATCCCCAGTGGCCACAAGCTCGCCTTGCAGGATATTGCGACTGGTGAGCAGGTAATTAAATACTCACAGGTGATCGGCTATGCCAGCACAGATATTAAAACCGGCGATCACATCCACACCCAAAATATTGAGTTTCGTTTAACAGACCACAACTACGAGTATTGCGTCGACAACGAAGCACCGGAGGTCTTGCCACTGGAGTCCAGAGCGCAATTTATGGGCTTTCAGCGCGCTGACGGTCAGGTCGGTACGCGCAACTTCATTGCCATCCTCGCAAGCGTTAACTGCTCCGCAACAGCGGTACAACATATCGCCAACGCTTTTACCCCTGAACTACTCGCCGATTACCCCAACATTGATGGCGTGGTTGGCTTTTCCCACAGCACCGGTTGCGGGCTCGCAGATTCCGGGGACGGCTTCGACAACCTGCAGCGGGTGCTGTGGGGCTATGCACAGCATCCGAATGTCGCCGGTGTGCTGTTGGTCGGACTGGGCTGTGAGGTCAATCAGATCAGCTCACTGGTTGAGCAATATCATATGCAGCGTGGCCCGCTGCTACGCACCATGAATATCCAGTCGGTTGGTGGCCACACCAAAACGGTTGCGGCCGGTGTCGCTCGCATAAAAGAGATGCTGCCGGAAGCCAATAACTGCCAGCGCAGTTCCTGCCCGGCCTCTTCTCTGACTCTGGCACTGCAATGCGGGGGCTCCGATGCATGGTCGGGCATTACGGCAAACCCGGCGCTCGGCTATGCCGCTGATTTACTGGTTAAACACGGTGGCACCGCCGTGCTGGCCGAAACTCCTGAAGTCTATGGCGCCGAACATCTGTTAACACGCCGCGCGAGCGATGAGCCAACCGCAAAGAAACTGGTCGAACGCATCCTCTGGTGGGAAGACTATGTAGCCCGCAACGGCGGCTCAATGGACAACAATCCATCACCGGGTAATAAGCTCGGCGGGCTTACCACCATACTGGAGAAATCACTCGGTGCGGTCGCCAAAGGCGGTACCACTCGTCTTAACGGTGTCTATCGCTACGCTGAGAAAATTGACCGCAACGGCTTTGTTTTCATGGACAGCCCGGGCTACGACCCTGCATCAATCACCGGTGAAGTGGCGGGTGGTTGCAACCTGGTTGCTTTCACCACTGGTCGCGGCTCAACCTACGGATGTAAGCCGGCCCCAAGCATTAAAATTGCGACCAACACAGAGATGTATAATCGCATGACCGAAGACATGGACATCAACGCCGGTCGCATCGTCACCGAAGGCGCGAGCATTACTGATGTCGGGGAAGAAATATTTGCAACGCTGTTATCCGTGGCCTCCGGAGCCCCTTCACTGAGCGAGCAGCTCGGGCTCGGCGATCACGAATTCGTGCCCTGGCAGGTAGGCGCTACCATGTGAAGACCTATATGGTAGTGGAACGATTTCACGACGGCTGCTACGAGCAGGTGTATGAACGCTTCAGTCAGCAGGGGCGCCTGTTACCGGACGGCCTGCACTACCTGGACTCCTGGAGTAACCGTGAACACAATCTTTGCTTTCAATTAATGCAAACCGCTGACCCGGGCTTGCTTGCTCAGTGGTTTGCACACTGGCAGGATCTGGTCGACTTCGAATTCTACCCGGTCGATCAGCCGACTTCACCCACCATTCCACCATCAAGCAAATCATCGAGCCTATGACCCACCCTGCACACAGCGACATTATCGATTTCTGGTTTACTGAAATAGAGAAATCCTACTGGTTTAAAAAAGACGATGACTTCGATCAGCTACTGCGCGACAGATTCGGCGACTTGCATGCATCGGCGGTAAAATCCGAACTCTACACCTGGCGCGACAGTGCCTCCGGCCGTCTTGCCGAAATCATTGTACTGGATCAATTTTCGCGTAATTTATACCGTGGTTCTGCACTGTCTTTTGCCAGCGACCCGCTGGCACTGGCGCTGGCTCAGGAAGCAATCGCACTCGGCCTCGACCAGCAACTGCCAGCAGAACAACGGTCCTTTCTCTATATGCCGTTCATGCACAGCGAATCACTGTTGATTCACGATGTCGCCATGACGCTATTCAAGGATCTAGGCGACGAGCGCACCTTCGAGTATGAAGAAAAACACCGGGCTATCATCGAAAAATACGGCCGCTACCCGCATCGAAACGACGTACTGGGGCGGGCATCAACGGCTGCAGAAACAAACTTTTTAACGCAACCGGGATCCTCATTCTAAATTGCCTGTACCTTTTGAATTACCGCCATATCCATCCCGGGCAACGCCGCGACTTTACCGATGAGTAACACCTATTTGCACAGCGCTGCGCTGCGGCAGTCTATCTGTGACAGCCTGCAAAAATTTGATCTGCACACCATAGACGACACGACCCTGCGCCGCGCAGCAGTGGCACTGACAGTATCGGCATTACCCGCCACCCGCAGCGCAAGCGACCCGCACACGGCCTGCCTGCTACTGACGCTGCGCAATAGTGGCATGCGCAAACATGCTGGACAATTCGCCCTGCCAGGCGGCAAAGTCGACAACAACGAAACCCTTCAGCAAGCCTGTCTGCGTGAACTATCTGAAGAAATAGGACTGCATATTTCCACCGACAATGTGCTTGGCCAACTCGACGATTTCGCCACTCGATCCGGTTTTGTAATATCGCCGTTTGTGGTCTGGCACGATGCCACAACCCGGCCGGTTGCCAATCCCGACGAGGTAGCACGCATCTTTGAAATTCCTTTGACAGAGCTTGCCGACGAGGCGCTTGCCACCATTGAAGACGGTGCGCAGGGGGACCCGTTTTTATCTATAGAGCCTGCATCGGTGAATTGCCGGGTATACAGTCCGACGGCGGCCATCATCTATCAGTTCCGGGAGGTGGTTCTGCTTGGTAACACCACCCGCGTCGCACACTTTGAGCAACCGGCGTTTGCCTGGCGCTAGAGCATTGCACATCAGCAGGGCGTATCATCTGTGCCGGCCGATATGTATCGCGGTGGTGCTGCGTGTCTCAGGGATTGAGCCCGGGCTGCGCCAACCCGGGGACCGTTCCGGCCAGTTTGCGCTGCCACTCACACATACGCTCAACGGCAGTAATCATAGCTGCTGCGATGTCTTTGCCGGTCACCTCTTCTATCCCTTCAAGGCCCGGAGACGAGTTAACCTCAAGCAGCAACGGACCGTTTTTAGAGCGAATGATATCAACCCCCGCCACATGTAAACCCATCGCGCGGGCAGCTCGCACGGCCAGTTTGCGCTCTTCGGGCGTGGGCTTAATTCTGACTGCGGTACCCCCGCGATGCATATTGGCGCGAAATTCTCCCGGTGCTGCCTGGCGCTGCATTGCCGCCACCACCTTGCCTTCCACCACAAACAAACGCAGATCCTGACCTTCCGCTTCAGAGATAAATTCCTGCACCAGCAAATTAGCGTTGAGCGATTTTATCGCGTTGATGACACTTTCCGCTGCTTTGCGGGTTTCTGCCAGCACAACACCACGGCCCTGCGTACCCTCCAGCAATTTGATGATCAACGGCGCACCACCCACCATTTCAATGAGCTCATCGGTTTCCATTGGCGAGGAGGCAAAACCGGTGATCGGAATATCCAGCTCTTCCTTCAGCAGCAGTTGCAGTGAATAGAGCTTGTCGCGTGAACGACTGACCGCCTGCGAGGTATTTAGTGTCGGTATACCCATGCTTTCAAAGTGACGCGTCAGAGCGCAACCATAGAACGTTATGGCCGGACGGATACGCGGTATAACAGCATCGAGATCATTAAGCAGAATACCACCGCGGGTATGCACTTCCGGTCGATCAGCATCGAGCTTCATATAACACTGACGTATATCAAAGAAGCGGATATCGTGGCCACGCTCACGGCCGGCTTCGACAATGCGCTGATTGCTGTAGAGGTCGGGGTTTGACGCCAGCAAACCGATCTTCAGGCCGTCACGGGCGTTTTCATGGCGGGCATAGATCGAGGAGATTTGCTCCGCGCTGTAACTGCCTAACAGGAAGCTGCCCGCTGGATCAACCAGTAATCGATCAATCATCGCTTCCCGCCCCAGCAACATGCGATAACCCATGTTGTCCCGGTTGGTCAGCGACAGCTCAACCTCCCAGCTTTGGTCAGCCAGACCGATCTGCGCTTTTATAATAAAACGCCTCTCTGTAATGCCACCGCTGTTTTTTACCAGCCGCCGGTCGTGCACGAGCGCTTCACAACGCAGCACGGTTACCCGATCGTTTTGCAGAGGATAGACCTCAAACGACACCCAGCGGCGGTTTCTGCGAGTAAAGGACTTTATGTTGAGCGCATGCAGCGTTGATGTGCGGGCACCGGAATCAACCCGCGCCTTAACCACAGGCACACCCAAGCCGGCGAAGGTACACCATTCTTCGCAGCCGGCAATTAATCGCGGGTTACCAGACATTTTTGTTTTCCACTCGACGCTGCACAGGTTCAAAGGCCGCGAAGTTTTCCAGTTTACGACCGCGGTTGCAAGTAGTTTGCTGAGATAATAGAACCGTGCTGACGGCCGCTGCTAAAAATCGGTTTTTACACCACCCCCGGCTTTGCGCCGGGCGACGAAGTCATCTAGCTCGCTGCGCAAGGCGGTCTCCATCGGCGGGGCACTGTAGTCAGCCAGGCGCTGCTTCCACACTCGATTGGCTTTTTGCATAGCATCGGGGGAGCCTGCCTCCTGCCAACTTTCGTAGTTGCGCCAGTCGCTCAGCACGGGGGCGTAAAAGGCGTCCTTGAAACGCTCCTGCGTATGCGCGGTGCCGAAGAAGTGACCACCCGGGCCAACATCCCTGATCGCCCGCAGGCCAAGTTCATCATCGGAGAAATCCATCGGGGTGAGAAACTCTGCCACCATTTGCAGGAGGTCGATGTCGAGGATAAATTTTTCATAGGAACAGCACAGACCCCCTTCCATCCAGCCTGCGCCGTGTTTTAGCAAGTGGCCACCACCATTGATAGCCCCCCACAGGGAGAATACCGATTCATAGGCTGCCTGCGCATCAACGGTATTGGCAGCACACACGTTGGATGTCCGGTACGGGATATTGTAACGTCGCGCCAACTGCCCGCCGATATGCTGCGCCTGCATATACTCCGGCGTGCCGAAGGCCGGCGCACCCGACTGCATATCAACGTTGGAGGTGAAGCCGCCATACATGGCCGGAGCTCCCGGATTAACCATCTGGCTGAACGCAATACCCGCCAGCGCCTCGGCATTTTGCAGCACCAGCGCACCGGGTATGGTGACCGGCGCCATCGCCCCGGACAAGGTGAACGGTGTAATCACCACCGGTTGATTCATCGACGCCATATCAATGATGCCCTGCATCATCGGGATATCCAGTTGCAGTGGCGAATTAGTATTGATGATCGTAAACAGCGACGGCCTCTGACGCAGCTCCTCGGTGGTCAGGCCGTGCGCAATGCGAGTCATCTCGATAGCATCCATGACGCGCTCGTGCCCGAGTGAGTAGATGCAATAGACCTTGTCTGTCAGTGTGAGAAAATCGGACACACAATCGAGGTGTCTGACGGAGGCGTGGACGTCGATGGGCTCGACCGGATAACCACCCAGGCCGTGCAGAACATTATGCATCTGACCCAGCTTCAGGAAATTACGGAAATCCTGTTGATTGCCGGAGCGCCGGCCGTGATCTAGACATGAGCTGTTCGGGGCGCTGGCCATCAGGCAGAAGAACAGCTGATCTCCACCCACCGTCACATGGTGTGCGGGGTTGCGCGAATGGAGGGTAAATTCCGCTGGCACACTGGCGATACTTTGCTGTATCAATTCGGCATCGAAGCGCACTTGCATGGAGGCGTCATCCACCTCGGCACCGGCCTTGCGCATAATCTCACGCGCACCATCGTGCAACACCTTCAAGCCAATCTCACCGAGCACTTTCAACGACGCGTTGTGGACCTGCTCCACGGCCTCCACCGAGGCCAGATCAACGCTTGCAAAACTACGGGTCGGCTGCTTAAACGGTTTTTGCGACCAACTCGAAGCACCTCCCGAACCGCCCGCGGCGCGACTGCCGGCACGCCGGCGCCGTTTACGCGGTGCAGTTACCTCACTATTGACGTTAGTTTCTGACATTTATCCGATCAGGTCCGTGTAAATTTGTTGTGCTCCAACAGTTACTGGCGGTGTTAACAGCCAATTGTTGCTATCACCATTGCGATCCTTGCTAGAATTCCACTCACCAGAGCACCGAGATTTCCCGTTGAACTACATAAGCACCCGCGGTGGAGACGAATCACTGAGCCTCGCGCAAATAATCACTCGCGGCACCGCCCATAATGGCGGTTTGTTTGTACCACAGAACTGGCCGACTGTAGATACCAATGAGCGCACACAATTGCTTAGCGGCGAATACGCAGATATCGCCGGGCGATTGCTGCGTCTGTTTGGCGCTGACTCGCTGTCCGGCATCGATATCACCGCGGCCATCGCCAGAGCCATGACCAAATTCGACAAACCGGTAGGGCCACCGGTCAACCGGCTCGCTGACCATCTGTGGACGCTGGAGCTGATGCACGGCCCGACCCTCGCGTTTAAAGACTTTGCGTTAGCACCACTGGCCGAGATTATTGACCAGACCCTGCAGCAGCAGAACGCAAAAGCCACGGTGCTGTGCGCCACATCGGGAGATACCGGCGCTGCGACTGTATCTGCTTTTGCCAATCGCGAGCGGCTACAGGCGGTCGTCCTTTTCCCCAACGGCGGGGTATCTGACTTCCAGCGTCGACAAATGACGACCACCGGTGCCGAGAACGTACTGCCACTTTGCGTCGACGGCGATTTCGACGACTGTCAGCGGATTGTGAAGTCGCTGTATCGCACGTCTGCCGCACAGCGCTATGGCTACACCGCGGTCAACTCCATCAACATGATTCGCATATTGCTGCAAACTGCCTATTACTTCCGGACCTCCGGCCTGATTCAACGCGATACCGGCAAGTCCGCCGATTTCATTGTCCCGACCGGTAACTTCGGCAACATTTACGCGGCTTACATTGCCAAGCAGCTCGGCGCTCCGATCAACCACCTGACCGTCACCTCAAACGATAACGATGTGCTGCCGCGTTTTTTCGACAGCCACCGCATGGCCGGACAGGAAACCGTCAAAACCATTTCCCCGAGTATGGATATACAGGTGTCGAGTAACTTCGAACGTCTGCTGTGGCATATCAAAGAACGTAACGGCACGGCCGTAAATACAACCCAGCAGAACCTTGAAAACAGCAACAACTACGAACTCAGTCACGCTGAAATGCAATTGATCAAACAAGACTTCTCGGCCGTTAAGTGCACTCAGGATCAAGCCGTCGCCGCCATGCAACAGGTGTGGTCGCAGCACCGGAAAATTATCTGCCCGCATACCGCCACCGCCATGCATGCGGCAATGCAACTGGGTCCATTAAGCGATGAAACCGTGGTCGTTGAAACCGCACACCCGACTAAATTTTCGGCAGCCGTTGCAGATGCCATTGGCACTGAGCCCGAAAAACCGGCCAGCGCTCTGGCAACGGAAACGGCAACCGAGCAAATGGAGTTCTGCGATGCCACGGCCGATGCCGTGCAAGCGGTTGTCGACAGCAAATTTGCCGCCTGAGCTGACAGTCCTGCCGGGTACCGCGGCAATATCGATGGCCGGGCGGTTATAGCAAAATCGTCTTGCTAGCGGGCGCTACCGGTTAAGTGTGGCGCCTGTTGTTTCAACGCCCGGGCACCGGATCACCGCACCTGCCGGGCAATACTCCAGCCCGACGCGGTGGGTCACACACGCCTGCGCGCGGCACCGCTCTGTGGTTTTGCGTATTTTACACAGGCCTCGGCTCCGCGGCGGGATCGACCTGTCCAAACCAATCGCCGCGCAACAGTGCATTGCTCACTGCAACGCCGGAATGCCGCCTGCTGCTGTCAAATTTCTGCCATCGGTGAACACGTAGTCCTGATGTCTATTGCTGCCTTTGTTAAATTAGGCGCTTGTACCAATGTGTCTGCATATCCGCAGAATAAACATTAAGCATCAAGCACTTCCAGCCGACTTCTAAGTTACGCCACGACCTCAGGCCCTTGTGATCATGCTGGAAACACCGGGAGTTGACAGGCAGCGGCGCTTATTTTGAACAGCAATAGACTGTGTCTGTGGGAGAACTGCACGGCAACGCGCCGGCTTCTGCATCTCTAGCGGGTACAGACGTCCGTTTATCTGTCGATAGCCGTTAAGGAAGCAATGGAAACTTACAAGGTTTACAAACACTACGGCGCGCGACATGGACTCCGCGACAACAAGTCGATGGCCGGATGAAACCGGTGATTGGCAGGCACTACAGAAGTGGGCTCCGGGCGAACCAGTCCGGTTTGGGTGCCATTGAAACTGGCGGATCGGTCAAACCATGAAAAAATTATCGGCCAAATTTCATTTGGCAATGGGCCTGACTTCTATCGTGACGTCACTGTTGCTGGTCGCCACACTGCTCAATCTTATCCCGGACCGCAAACAGGCCGTTGTCGACGGGCGAGTTGCCTTATCCGAATCTATTGCCTCGAGCAGCACGTTGTTTCTGCTCAACAAAGATTATTCGAGCATCACTAAAAATCTGGAATTTTCACTGTCCCGCAATGAGGACTTGATTGCCGCATCGATACGCCGCCAGCAAGACAGCAAGCCGCTGGTTATCGGCGACGAGACCGTGATTGTCGAAAGCACCGACGGGAACTCTTCAACGGATTCGCGAGTCGTTCTGCCTATTTTGCAGGGTGATAAAACCTGGGGCGAAATTATATTGTATTTCGCCACTCCCGAAGGACTAGGCCGCATACAGCAATTTAAAGACTCGCGGCTGTCGCTGATAGCCTTTACCGGCAGCTTCGGCTTTCTGCTGTTTTATCTCTATCTCGGTAAAATGCTCAAAGCGCTTAACCCTTCACAAGCGGTACCTGCGCGCGTGCGGTCCGCCCTGGATACTCTCGCCGAAGCGCTGCTGGTGATTGACGCAAAGTCACATGTGGTTCTAGCCAACAAAGCATTTCAGGAAATAACCGGCGAACAGGCCGAAGCCCTGCTGGGTCGGGAAGCCTCCACCTTTGACTGGCATATCGGCGACCAGCACCCCGATGAAGCAACGGAAGATTCCAATCTGGCATTTCCGTGGCAAAACGCCATGAAGACCGGCGAAACACTACGTAGCAACCCGCTGTGGCTGAAAAACAAAGACGAGCAGTGGCATAAATTTCTGGTTAACTGCTCACCAATCCTCAACGGCAAAACCGCCAGTGGTGTATTGATCAGCCTTGACGATGTTACCGACCTGGAAGAAAAGGAAAAAGAACTTCGATTAGCGCGTGATGCGGCGGAGTTGGCAAACAGGGCCAAGAGCGATTTTCTGTCCAACATGAGCCATGAAATCCGCACACCGATGACAGCGATTCTAGGCTTCACCGAGGTACTGAAACGCGGCACCGGAAAGGTCGACTCCGACTGGCAAAAGCACCTTAACACTATATCCAGCAGTGGCAAGCACCTGCTGGAATTGATCAATGATGTTCTGGATCTGTCGAAAGTGGAATCGGGTGCGCTGGAGGTCGAGAGTATTGACTGTGCTCCGCACATAGTGGCGCACGATGTTGTACAAGTGCTGCGGGTACGTGCCGAGGAAAAAGATATTGATCTCAATATCAGAGTACCGGAGGCAATGCCTGAGTTTATCCAGAGTGACCCATCGCGCTTGCGTCAGATCATCACCAATCTGGTGGGTAATGCGATCAAGTTTACCGAAAGCGGGGGCGTTGAAATCATTTTGCGCACCGTCAACAGCGAGGGGAAGCACCAATTTGCTATTGACGTAAAAGACAGTGGCATCGGCATGAACGAAAAACAACAGGCGGCGGTGTTTAAACCGTTTGTGCAGGCCGACTCTTCCATCACCCGTCGCTTTGGCGGCACCGGACTCGGTCTGTCGATCAGTCGCAAACTGGCACGGGCACTCGGTGGGGATATCACCCTGAGCAGTGAAGCCGGTGTTGGTACCACGTTCACAGCACTGATCGACACCGGTCCTCTCGATCCCAGCACCTTCCTCAGCCCGGAGCGTATCCTGGAGACACTGGTTGTCACTGAGGAAGATAATCAAACCGAGTGGGTATTCCCACCATCGAAACTGCTGGTGATTGACGATGCCGCCGAGAACCGCGAATTACTGTCACTGGTTCTGACAGACCTCGGTCTGGAGGTTGATCTGGCCGAAAACGGCGCTATCGGGGTGGACATGGTTGCCGCAAACCACTACGACCTGATTCTGTCCGACATTCAAATGCCGGTGATGGATGGCTACGAAGCGGCCCGTGCCATGCGTGACAGCGGTGTAGAGCAGCCGATCATTGCACTGACCGCGAATGCCATGAAAGGCTACGAGGAAGTGATCCTGCAAGCGGGATTCTCTCACTACATGACCAAACCTATCGATATCGACGCACTGACCAGGTTACTGGCTAAGCTGCTGAACGGTAAACCCGGTGCTGTGAAACCGGACTCTGCTGCCTCTGAGCAGCCGTCAGTTGCCCTTACAGACAAAGTCGATACCGACGCAATAACAACGGAGGCGTCTGACACTTCCCTGCCACTGATTTACAGTAAGCTCGGTGACTCATTGACGCTCGGGCCGGTGGTGGAAAAATTCATCGTCAAGCTGCACGAGCAACTCCCGTTAATGGAAGCGGCCCGTCAGCGGCAGGATTTCAAAGAATTGGCAGCCAGCGCCCACTGGCTGAAAGGCTCGGGCGGCACGGTAGGCTTTACCGAGTTGTCGGTTCCGGCAAAATTACTGGAAGACAACGCGAAGGCATCCAATGAAGCAAGTTTGGAACACGACCTGCAAACTATCAGGGAAATTGCCTCACGCCTGCGCGGTGGTGTGCCGTCTGCGACAGAACTGGAAGAAAAACCGTCGCCAGGTATCAATTCCGCCACTACCGGGTCGACAGCAAGTGAGATAGAAGTCGTAGAGAGCAGTCTACTGCTGCGGGATTCTTCATTCCGGCCCATCGTCGTGAAATTTCTGCCACGTCTAAAAGAAAAACTGGACGCGATGGACGTGGCGTTAAGAGACATGGACTATGAAGAACTGGCTCAACTGGCACATTGGCTTAAAGGTTCCGGAGGTACCGTCGGTTTTGACATCTTTACTGAACCTTCAGCTGAAATGGAGACCAGCGCACACAACAAAGATGAAGGAAATATCATTAGGCTGTTAAACGAAATCAAAGACTACGCAGAGAAGATTGTGATTCCCGGCAATGACAACGAAGGTCCATCGACCTTGAAAAATTCTGCTTAGGTGACGGACGGCAAATGTAATGAATATGAGATCAATAGGTACGTCCGACCACCCAGATGACGGTACAGACGAAGACGCCCAGTACGAATCACTGATATCGTCTGCCACCATCATGCTGGTGGACGACGAGCCTATCAATACCGAGGTGTTGCAGACTTATCTGCAGGGTGAAGGCTACACAAATTTTATCGCTACCTGCGAGTCTACCAAGGCACTCGACATCATGCGTCAAAAGCGACCGGATGTAGTGTTGCTCGACCTCATGATGCCGGATGTATCCGGGTTCGACATCCTTACAGCGATGCGCAGGGACAGAAAGCTGCACCCGATTCCGGTGGTGATACTGACATCCTCCGATGATGCTGAAACCAAACTAAAAGCGCTGCAACTCGGCGCGATGGATTTTCTCGCCAAGCCGGTAGACGCCAGTGAACTGGCCTTGCGTCTGCGCAATACGCTAGCGGCAAAAGCCTACCAGCATCAACTGGTCAACTACGATCAGCTGACAGGTCTGCCGAAACTGGACGCATTCCTGGAAGTCGCCGCGTCGACAGCAGCAACACTGAAAGAAAACAACACCAACGGTGCCGCGCTGCACATCTACGTTGAAAACCTGAAGAACATCAACAAATCGATGGGCCGCGAAATAGGCAACAAGCTACTGCAGGCCTTCTCACGAAAACTGGAACAGTGCATTCGATCAACAGAAGCTATTCGCTCGGCATTTGTCGCCGACGTTCGCACCAGCATCGCACGTACTGGTGGTGATAAATTTTCGGTATTTCTCGGTCCCCTGGAGTCTCCTCAGAATGCCGCGGTCCTGGCGCGCCGGATAATCATTGATACCAGTGAACCCTTTTTACTGGATGGTCAGCAGATATTCACCAGTGTGAAAATAGGCATTGCTATATTCCCAGACGACGCCGGCAACACGCTTGAACTGATACACAATGCCGAGACTGCAATGGCACACGCACGCGAGCGTGGCGGCGCTGAAGACTATGCGTTTTACTCCGCCGAGATGAATGCAGAGAGCACCAAAATTCTCGCCATCGAAACCGGCTTGCGCACCGCCATAGAACGCGAAGAGCTGCGGGTTACTTACCAGCCCAAAGTGGATCTGCGCACTGACAAAATAATCGGCGCCGAAGCACTGATCCGCTGGGTCAGCGGTGAACTCGGTTTCGTCGGCCCCGACGAATTCGTCACTATCGCAGAGCGTACCGGGCAGATTGTCCCGATCGGTGCATGGATACTGGAGCAGGCTTGCATACAGGCGGCACAATGGCGAAGTACTTACGCCTTCGACTTCCGATTGGCCGTCAATGTGTCGATTAAACAGCTGCACGACTCCGACATGGTCAAGACGGTACAAAACGTACTCGACACCAGCGGCTTTCCAGCGCATTGCCTGACACTGGAACTCACCGAAGGCATGGTGATGGAAAACGCAGAATCCAATATAGAACTGCTTCATCAGCTGAAATCACTCGGGGTTAAATTGTCAATCGATGACTTTGGCACCGGCTATTCGTCACTCAGTTACCTGCAGCGTTTCCCACTCGACGAACTGAAAATTGACCGCTCTTTTATAGAGGAAGTTAAATCAGAAGCAATACGGACACCGATCGTTAGAGCCATGGTGTCCCTGGCACACGATCTGGGGATGACCGTGGTAGCCGAAGGTGTCGAGACTGAAATTCAGCTCAACCACATGAAAATGCTTGAGTGTGAGTTGTTCCAGGGCTATCTGTGCAGCAAGCCGGTTATTGCCAAAGCGTTTGATGCGCTGCTGGAAAACGACTACCCACGGCAATCAGCAGCCTGACCCCTGGCCCGCCGGCCGGCAGCCTGTGCAAACCAGACCGGACGACATCGCGGTGATGCAATCAGCAAATGCACTCACTGATGATCTACCGTGAATGACCGGCGCTGCTACCGGCGGAGTGTTGAATCCGTCTAAAGCAAGCAGCTTTACTCACAAAAAACGTGCAGCGGCATCTCCAGCGAGGTGATCTGCGCGGGCAGCACGGCTGTGCCACCCCAGAAGCATTTATCGTCTTCCTGTGTCACCCAGCTTTGCAGGTTCAGCCGATACTCTATGTGTTGCTCCACCGCAAAACTAACAAAACCTTCCTGATCCGTCGTCGCTCTGGCCGCCACCAGGCCTTGACCATTTTGCAACATCTCTGTTATCTCACAGCTGATCATCTGCGGGTATCGTGTGCGCAGACTCGCACAGCTGGCACCGATCACGTAAGTTTCAATACCATCCGTGTTGAGCAAACCGGTAGCCGCCGTCCGCGTCTGCTGCGCGATCAGTGACACCGTTAATGAACGCCCCTGATACTCGGGAACAAACCCGACACCGGGGTCAGCAGACAAATAAACCACCACAGTGCGCAACGCTTGTGCAATGCCGCTATCAGGCTGACTCTCTGGTAACTTCTCACCATGTGCGGATGCCATCGGTGGCTCTGCGGAATCAGCTGTCTCGTCGGAACCCGCTGACATACAGCCACCCTGTGCCAGCAACAGCACAGAGATGGCAATCCGTTTTAACCGCGTATTCATAGATTTTTTACAGGCACCTGTATTCGTCGCCACAGTAACGGCCAAGTTTTCAAGACTTTAGATTTCTTGCGCCAGCGCACGCTGCTGCAACGGCTAATAACAGCAACAAGAAAAAATCACCACGCTGCTGAGCCCCCCCCATCACGCATCCAAACCCGCCGTCGACGCCTGTTCGAAGCATTGGATCAACCGCAGGGCCATCGTTAAGGGGCTCTGTGACCCGTACCGCACGGTCAAGAAAATCGGCATTGCCGTCATTGTCGGTATCAGGCAACACGACCGGCAGGCCAAAGAAGGCATCATTCCAGCCATCGGTGTTATCGTCACGCAGGTTATCCACCCGCCCATCGTTATCGCTATCCGGGCGACCGGCCTCGGCCAGGTCACTGAAGCCATCGCCGTCAGAATCGGTATCTAGAAAATTGGCAATGCCATCATTGTCAAAATCCGGTGCAACTGTCGTCAGTAATTCTGCACTTTGCTGACCGCTGTCAACCCGGCCATTGCCATCGAGGTCGGTCCCACCTGATTCGATCAGATCAGATATCCCATCATTGTCGCTGTCGAGATCAAACCGGTTTGGCAAGCCGTCATCATCCACGTCATCCATCCCTTCCAGCTGATCAGCGATACCGTCGCTATCGGCATCACTGAGCTCAACGAGCTGCGCTATCACCGGTTCGCTCGGCTCTGAATGCGCTGGCGGGTCCAGCGGATCGGTATGGTAGAGCATCACTTCATCTGCATCAGACACACCGTCGGCATCGCTATCCGGGTTGTTGATGTCAGTACCAAGAGAAAGCTCGTGGAGGTCGTTCAAGCCATCCTGATCAGTGTCTCCGGTCAGTTCACCGAAACGGTCCGGGCTGGCATCGTAGGGATCAATAATGCCGTCACCGTCTTCATCAATGACGGAAGCCGGCCGTATTGATTCATCCGTTTCGCCGCCGATACTCAGCCCGCCAAGCGCTGACGATGGAACACCTTCGTGATTAACCGCGCCGTCAGCCATAGCGTCAAAATCGGCATCGACCCCACCGGCTTCAATGACATCATTTATACCATCGTTGTCACTATCAAGATCGCGGTGATCGGCTAACCCGTCGTTATCACTGTCGCGCATTACGGCCAAACCATCACCGGCGACAGGCGATTGTGTCTGCAGGCTGTGTCGATACCCCGCAGCATCATTACTGATGCCAGTCACCCCACCTTCATCCGGATCATTTTCATAATCTATAACCAGGCGCTCTATACCACGAAGGTGCAGCGTTACCGCACGATGCTCTGCCCTGGGTGCGGCTTGAAGTGCCGTAAAACGCAACAGACCGTTGTCGTCTTCAACCGACAGCGCTGTCGCCTCTGCTAATGAGTAGCTATCTATAGCCGCACGCGCCACCACAATACTTTCGAAGCGCTCGGCATCAAGGTCACTGATGGTAAGGTCAGCGGTCAACGCAACCGGTGTGTGATCCAGTGGATTCTCAAAGCGCCATTCAATACGGGTGGAGCCGGCACTTTGATTACGCAGCTTGACTAGATTATCGTGAAAACTCCAATCGACCAGCGCATTAGTCGACTGGATGGTGCCAATCATATCAACGCTATATCGGTCATCATCGTCAATCAACCGGTAGGTGTACTCAGAGCCCGTGGACTGATCAGTCAATGGCTCAGCCAGTGCCACCAGATAGCCGGGGATATCGACAAAGGCCTGCCCACCGGGCTGGTAGCCTTCCATCGAATTGAGCACTCCGTCATTGTCCTGATCAAGATCAACAGAATCAATGACACCGTCACCATCCAGATCTGCGCTATCAGCGATTGTCGGCAGAGGTACGGTACAAAGCAGCAGCACCAGCCACACAATCAGGCCCACTAAGACGCCGCCTGATTCAATCCCACCACAGCAGCCCGGGATGGACAAAGCAGTGCGACAGGCTGATGCTCTGGTGGTAATCCCTGTTGTCATTGCCGAGCTCCAATAAAAAACCATGAGCGCAACACGCCGCTGAGGTCGTCGCGTACTGCAGAATCTGAGGCAGAGCCCATCGGGTAATCGATGAAGGTGCAACCCCTCCCTGATGTTGCAGCGCAAGCCGGGTGCCAATTCGGTAAAACCGGTTATCAAATAACGTCTGACTGCAGGCCCGGCAGTCAACGTGTTGTCGGTCATGTTGTTTCTCTGACGCACCTTGCAGCACAGCCATAAGACACTTCCATCAGCGTTGGGTTGTCAGGTAAGCTTCTCGCGGGTTGCCCAGGGGAATAATCTGTATGATCAAACTAATTGCAGTAATTCCGTTCATTGCGATAGGCGTGCTGGTCGGCTGGCTGATCGCACGGTTGGCAGGTACCCGGCGAACCACCCGGCTGCGCTGCATTATGACCGGAGTTAGCGGGTCATTCGGCGGTTTGCTGCTATCAGATATTGCAGGCCTTCGCCTGTATGGCAACGTGACCGATGCACTGCTGTTTTCCAGCCTCGGCGCACTGGTGCTGGCGCTGCTGGCACTGCTGCTGCTGCCGGCACCGCATCCCCCCAGTGATATATAGGCAGTTGCAGTCCCAACTAATCATGACCCGACAATCAATAAACCTCAATGTCAATGGCCTCACTGTGCAAGCCCTGCAACACGGCGCTGGCAAACCAGTGAAAATTCTATGTGTACACGGCTGGCTCGATAACGCCCACAGTTTTCTGCCACTATGGCCACATCTACCCGATGCGGATATCGTCGCTATCGACCTGCCCGGGCACGGACAATCGGCTCACCTTGGCGACTCAGCGCTGTATTCATTTACCACGCAGGCACACAGCATTCTGGCAGTTGCTACCGAGCTCGGCTGGAACAGTTTTCATTTGATCGGTCACTCACTAGGCGGTTGCCTGGCACCATTCTGCGCGGTTGCGGCACCGGGTTCTATAAACAGTATTACGCTGATCGATGCGGCCGGTCCGCAAACCGAAACAGCAGAAGAACTGCCAGAAAGACTGAGGCGTTCAGCCCGCGAGTATGCAACGCTCGAGCGTGTTAACTCGAAATACTACACCACCATTGAAGACGCTATCGCGGCGCGATTGCGGGCCAACAAAATGAACCCGCAGTCAGCACGGCTTATTATTGAACGGCAGCTTAGCACCACAGACCAGGGCTATCGATGGAGTTTTGATCGCAAGCTAAGAGTGGCCTCAGCGCGCTACTTCACTGAACCGCAACTGCACGCGGTGCTGCGCGCTGTCGAGTGCCCGGCGCTGTGTATTCTCGCTGAGCAAGGCTTTATTATTGATCATCCGAAGACCCGCGCCCGGCTTGACTGTCTGCAGCACCTTTCTCTGCAAACCCTGCCAGGCAATCACCATATGCATATGGATAGCCCGGCCCCCGTTGGCGCCGCGATAAAATGTTTTCTAGGCTCTCTACCTGCACTGCAATAGCACACTAAATAAACTGCTGTGTCGCACAGCTTGTCAGCCACCGGACTACCGGGGGTTAGTCGACAAACTTATCGGCAATTGCCGAGGTAGCCAATGCCAGGCGCTGGTGCATAGAATCGCCTCCCTCCAGGGCGACTCCCACGGCCAATATATCCAGCACCATCATTTGCGCCAGCCGTGATTTAAGCGGTGAAAAGACATCGCTGTCTTCGGCGACATCAACGTTGAGATTTACATCGGCCATGCTCTCTAGCGGCGACCCGGACTGCGTCACCGAAATAACCGGGGCACCGGTAAGCTTGGCAAGCTCCATCGCTTCGATCACGTCTTTATTTCTGCCGGTGTAGGAAATCACAATCGCCAGTGCCTTTTCATCCAGCAGCGAGGCTGCGGCTTTTTGAATATGCGGATCAACATACGCTATGGCCGGCTTACCAAGCCGGAAAAATTTCAACTGCGCATCTTCAGCTACCAGCCCTGATCCTCCAGAGCCGTAAAACTCGACACGCTGCGATGCGCAATACAGCGAAATGGCCCGCTCTATGGCATCATGATTCAGTTGATTACGCAGGTGCTGCATCGATGCGATGGCCGAATCAATCAGCTTTGACGAGAGCTCCCGGCTGGAGTCTTTGGCGGAGACATCGCGGAAAAAAAATTTGTCCTGACTGGCAATTGATCGCGCCAGGCGCAATTTAAAGTCGTGGTAGCCGTCGCAGCCGATCGCACGGCAAAATCGCACCACAGTAGGCTCACTGACTCCAGACAGTTTTGCCAGTTGCTGTATCGACGCTTCAACGCTTGACTCAGGATTCTGCAGTACCTGCGCTGCTACTTTTTGCTCAGCGCGACTCAGCCTGCCATTAGCAGAGGTAATCTTACCAAGCATCACGGCGGGATTTTCCAACCACAATAAACAGGATTTTTAAACTGCGTACAGCGCCATTTACCAAGGCCATAAACCAGATTCTTTACCAGTAAGATCACACCATATTTCCTGCGTGTGCAATAGGCAAGGCAATCGTGATGAAAAGGCGACACTTTGTTCTACCTTGCTGCCAACCGGGGCACCTGTCGACCGTATCAGGCAGACACCCGGTTAGTCAGCAACGCTGAGTGACGTCAGGGAGCCCAGTAGACCTGCAGGTTGCTGCGGCTTTTAATCACCGCCGCAATCGGATAGACCGCAGGCTCGGACGTTAAGGCGCTTTCATACACCGCTTTCTTTTGAGCACCGGTTATGTGCAATATTAACTTGTCACTCGCGAGCAATGCGTCAAGCGTCAATGACATGCGCGGCTGTGGCGGTGCCGGGTCCGCCGGTCCGACGGGCCAGGTTAATTTCCCGCAACCCGGTGCAATGGCGGCAGCCAGTTCTTCAGCGGCAGGAAACAATGATGCCGTGTGGCCGTCTCCCCCCATACCCAGAATGACCACATCAAACGGTTTGGCTATGGTCTCTATTGCCGCTTCGCATTGCTCCCAGCCAAGCTCTGCAGTGGCAGCCGGGTTTTTCATTGAAACGAACTTCGCGGCAGCAGCCGGCCCCTGCAACAAATGCGTATGCACAAACAAGTCGTTGCTGTCGGGATGATCCGCATCGACCCAGCGTTCATCAGCGAGTGTTACGGTTACACTCTGCCACGGCAACTCAATACCAGACAGCTCCTGCATAAACGCCAATGGCGTTGAACCACCGGATACCACCAACGAAGCACTGCCTCTGCGGTCTATGGCGCTTTTTAATAGAGCCGACACATCAAGCGCTAACTGTGCCGCCAGCGCATCGGCACTACCAGCAATGACATCACCGGCCTTAAACGGTTCTGTTACCGTGCTTGTACTCACGAAAACTCCTCAATCCAGCCACATCCGTCTTTGGCAATCAGTGCATTTGATGCCGCCGGTCCCCAGGTACCCGCCGAATAAAGGCGTGGTTCAACATTAAGCTCTTCCCAGGTGTTGATGATCGGATCGATCCAGGCCCAGGCGGCAGCGACTTCATCTCTATGATTAAACAATGTCTGGTTACCCCGAATCATATCGAGCAGCAAACGTTCATAAGCAATCATCTGACGCTTTTCAAACGCTTCGTTGAAGTCAAGGTCAAGGTCAACCGGCTGTAACTTCATTTCGTCACCACGGCCTTTGGCAAAGATCTGCAGTTTGATTATCTCTTCCGGCTGCAGGCGAATGATCAATCGGTTCGGTGCCATCGGCATATCGAATATAGAATGTGGCACGGAGCGAAAGTTAATCACGATCTCGGTGCGCTTCTCTGGCATGCTCTTGCCTGTCCGCAGAAAGAACGGCACACCTTGCCAGCGCCACGATTCTATCTCGGCTTTTATAGCGACATAGGTTTCGGTATTGCTGCGCGGGTCAACGCCGTCGGCCTCGCGGTAGGCAAGGACCGATTCACCGGTGACCACACCCGCCTTGTATTGGCCGCGCACAATGTTGCTTAGCACGTCTTTGCCCACGATCGGCTTCAGCGACCGCAGCACTTTGATTTTTTCATCTCGGACGGCATCGGGGTGAATACTGACCGGAGGCTCCATGGCAAGTATCACCAGCAGCTGCAAAAGATGATTCTGTACCATGTCGCGCAGGGCACCGGTATGGTCATAGTAACCCGCACGCCCCTCCACACCGAGCTGCTCGGCGATCGTTATCTGCACATCACTGATGTGCTCGCGCCGCCACAGCGGTTCGAACAACGAATTGCCGAAGCGCAACGCCATCAGGTTCTGAACGGTTTCCTTACCCAGGTAATGATCAATTCGATAAATTTGTCGCTCATCAAATGCACCGGCCAGTTGATCGTTGATCTGCAACGCACTCTCGAGATCGCGTCCCAGTGGCTTTTCCAGTGCGACACGACTCTCATGGGTCACCAGTCCGGCATCGGACACGCCCTGACATATTCGCGCAAACAGCCCCGGTGCCGTAGACAGGTAAAATACCCGCACGCGTTCCGGATACGGTTCCAGCAGCGTGGCAAGCTTGTCGTAGTGAGATTGATCGGTGATATCAACCTGTGCGTAGACGATACGCTCGCAGTAGGTCCGCCAGGTTTCTTCGTGGAACTCTTCCGGCTTGATATAGCGTCTTGCTGCCTCCTCCATCTGCGCCACAAACTGCTCGGTGGTCAGATCACTTCGGGCGATACAAATGATTCGGCCTTCATCCGGCAGCTGCGCCTCGTGGTGGCGAAAGTACATGGCCGGCAACAACTTGCGCATCGCGAGGTCGCCAGTGCCACCAAACAGCACTAAATCGAACGGCGCAAGCGAGAAGCTAGCAGAATTAGACATTAAAAAACTCCATGTGCACAAACATCCATTGTGAAATCATGAGGCGAAAAAAGCCAGAATTCGTGTAATTTTATTACAGCGTTTGAATTTTCCGACGCTAATTCACCCTCATACGAATTATACTATTGCAAATACTGACACTTGCACTGAGAAAAAAATGTAGTATTATTACATCGCACCTGCATGGGGCAACCCGGCTTCCACTCATACGTTTCTCGGTTTGCCCGAAATGACACAAGTACATGCAACTGTGCAAGCAGTTACCGAAAGGATCCGGTCTCGCAGCGATAAACTGCGGTCTGCATACCTCGAACAGACAAGTAGTACCAAACAGAATCAGCCGCGCCGCAACCGGCTCTCCTGCACGAATTTTGCCCATGCGGTCGCGGCTGCTTCTTCTAACGACAAGCTCACACTCCATCAGGAGCGTGCACCCAATCTGGGTATTGTTTCTGCCTACAATGAAATGCTCTCGGCACACCAGCCCTTCGAGCGCTTTCCGGACATTATAAAGTCGGCCGCCCGCGAGGTTGGTGCCACTGCTTTGTACGCAGGTGGTGTGCCAGCGATGTGCGATGGTGTGACACAAGGCCGTCCCGGCATGGAGCTGTCATTATTCAGCCGCGATGTGATCGCCCAGTCCACGGCTGTCGCTCTGTCTCACGATGTCTTTGATTCAGTTATTTATCTGGGCACCTGCGATAAAATAGTACCGGGCCTGCTAATGGGGGCGCTGGGTTACGGCCATCTTCCAGCCATATTCGCACCCGCCGGACCGATGACATCAGGGCTGCCCAATTCAGACAAAGCCATTGCCCGCCAAAAGTTCGCTGAAGGCAAAATCAGCCGCGAAGAATTACTTAAATCCGAGTGCGCCTCTTATCACGGCCCCGGCACCTGCACCTTTTACGGCACCGCCAACAGCAACCAGATGCTGATGGAAGTGCTTGGCCTGCACCTGCCGGGCAGTGCTTTCATTAATCCAGGCAATGAGTTGCGCGATACACTGACGCATGCTGCCGCAGTTCGCGCACTGGAAATAAGCGCCACCGGCCCCGACTACACACCGGTTGCTGAACTGGTCAGTGAGAAATCCATTTGCAACGCCATTGTCGGCTTGCTGGCAACAGGCGGGTCGACCAATCACACCATGCACATCATTGCCATCGCGCGCTGTGCCGGGCTGCTGGTTAACTGGACAGACTTCAACGATTTGTCGGCGGTGGTTCCGAGCCTGACAAGCATCTACCCGAATGGCCAGGCCGATGTTAACCAGTTTCACGCCGCCGGCGGCATGGCAGTGGTCATCAGTCAGCTGCTCAGAGGGGGTCTGCTGCACAACGATGTAAAAACCGTTATCGGCGAAGGGCTCGAGCGCTACTGCAGCGACCCGCAAATGAACGAAAACACGCTCACCTGGAAACCCAGCAACGGTGAGTCCTCTGACACCTCGATAATCGCAAACCTCAGCAAACCATTCAGCGCTAGTGGCGGTATTGCCCTGCTGGAAGGTAATCTGGGACGCGCAGTGATAAAAACCTCAGCGGTCAAGACAGAGCATCTTCGGGTTTCAGCACCAGCCCGCGTATTCACCAGCCAGGCGGAATTTCTGGATGCGTTCGATGCAGACGAGCTCAACGGCGATCTGGTCGCTGTAGTAGTCAATCAGGGTCCTCGCGCCAACGGTATGCCTGAGCTACACAAACTGACACCGGCACTGGGTATATTGCAAGACAAGGGATTCAAGGTGGCATTGGTAACTGACGGGCGCATGTCTGGTGCTTCGGGCAAGGTTCCCGCAGCAATCCACGTATCACCGGAGTGCAGCAACAATGGCCCTCTGGCGCTGGTCAGAACCGGCGACATCATCGAGCTCGACGCTGAATCCGGTACTTTAAATGCACAGGTTGACCCCGAGGACTGGCGCAACCGTGACCCGAGCAGCAATCCCGCCAGCGACACCAACGATGGCCGCCTGCTATTTGCCAGCATGCGCAACTGCGTCAGTACCGCTGAAACCGGTGCGCTCACGCTATTCAACCCGGAACTAAACACCCTGTGACTATACGCACTATCATGCAGGCATCGCCTGTTATCCCTGTGCTGGTTCTGGAAGAACCGGACACAGCCGCCGCACTGGCCCAGGCGCTGGTCAGCGGTGGTCTGCGTACACTAGAAATTACCCTGCGCACGGCAGCTGCATTTGATGCTATCGCCGCTATCAAAGAGGCCGTGCCAGATGCCTATGTCGGGGCTGGAACTGTCAACACTTTCCAGCAGCTGGAAAAATGTCAGGCACTGAATGTCGACTTCATGGTCAGCCCGGGGTTGCATACACCGCTGGCCACTGCCGCACTGGAGACCGGCATCCCGTATTTACCGGGTATTGCAACTGCCAGTGAAGCGCTAACCGCCGTTAACCTGGGAATTGAGTCACTGAAGTTTTTTCCAGCCGTGCCGGCCGGTGGTGTCAATTTGCTTAAAGCCTTGAGCGGCCCCTACCAGCAGCTGCAGTTTTGCCCGACAGGAGGCATAAACGCCGACAACTACCAGCAATTTCTGGCACTTGATAATGTACTGTGTGTGGGCGGATCGTGGGTGGCCCCGGCGTCATTGATCAAACAGGCAGCGTGGGACGACATTACGGCATTGGCCGCCGCCGCGGCTGCCTGACTTCAGTCGCAAATCGGCTTTGTGAGTAATTGCGGTAAAACGGCACTTTAACCGCCCGCAGATTACGCAGAGTTTTGCGACTGAGCATCAGGCTTATCACCAGACAAGCGACCGCCAATATCAGCAGCAACACGATAACTGCTCTTAAGATACCCCAGCAGTTACGGCCAATCACAAAGGCAGCCACCCCCGGCTTAATCCGTCGTTTTTCCATGCGACGTGCCGCGCGCCTAATCGCACGCAGATGTCTGAAAATCACATTTCCGATCGCCTGGCCCCTCCTTTTCGCACACAACGTTTTGCGTGCGCAGGATAACGGCGCACGCCCATCACACTTTAACAATTAGCGGAACAGAGAAATCAGAACCAGTTAAAAAGGGAAAAAATCAGGTGCCTTCGCGGAATAGCGAGTCCCCACCGCATTCCCAGCTGGCACGGTCCTTCGATGGTGTAACGAGTGCTTTGTTGGAAAAAACACTAAATCTGAGCTATACCCTTGATTTAAAGCATTCTTTTTGTTGCCGATAACTAACCTGGAAGCAACAGCAAAAGAAGCTGATCGCTGCAACTAGCTGGAAGTAAACTATGACAAGAAGCTCAAAGCTCGGTGAGGCCAGAACCACATGCGACGGATTGCATCGACTGGTTCGGCAGTTAAACGGCGCTGCCGTTGATGTCGATAATGGCGGTGCGAGCGCCCATGAATTGCTTGCTCTGCTGGCGACAGCGAACGAATGTGTGAACAGCCTCAGTGTCCAGCTGGAAGCATTGGAAGCCGGTCAAAGCAGCGCCAATACCTCTGGCAGCGTGTCACGTTTACGGGTGGTCGAAGACCCACTGATGACGCCAGCAAAAGCCGTCAGTACCGGCTGACTCTGCATTTAACCGGTCGCTGCCAGCGACCGCTGCGTTACTCCAGCCATTCGGAAAATCCCTCCGGCAGTGCGATCAATGCTCCGTCACTGCTCCAGCCACTGGCAGCGGCCAGCTCTGCTATCGCCGAAATACGCTCCTCGTCGAGTGGATGCGTGCTAAAAAAGCGCTCCCAGCGCCGGCTGTTTTCAGCATCCTTCTGTGCTGCGAATAAAACAAACAAATCCGCCGCACCACGAACATGACCATACAGAGCGTGGATCGCCTGCAATGCTGATCGGTCTGCCTGAGATTCCATGGATCGTGAAAAACTCATCTGCGTAATACTGCCACCCAACTCATACAGCCGCCCTTGCAGACTGGTACCTGCCGGCAACACAGCTGTACCGATTGCCACCGCCAGCCCGCTGCCTAAGCCACGCGCGGGGTGCCGCAGGCTCACATGTGAAACCTCGTGGGCGATTAACATGGCCAGTGCATTTTCATGCGGCAACAACCTCAACAAACCCCGGTGCAGATACACATGACCGCCCACCGTCGCAAAGGCGTTGATGAGATCATCCTCGATGTAATGCAGGGTAATGGGAATGTCGGCGTCGAGCTCGAGCGCATCAGTCACCCGGCGACTCAGTCTTTTCAAATACTGACGCATCGGGGTGTTAGCAGTACTTTCGGCAAAGGGGGATGATTGGCCTGTGGAGACCATAAGATGATCGACCTTTTCCGCCACCCACAGCTCAACAGTAAAAGGCATGAGCCCGCCGAGCCTGCCGCCGCTCACGTTCAACACCATCACCAGCACAGCAACCGCCGTAATCGCAAGCAGCAGCAACCGTAGAAATTCACGCAGCGGATGGCGTTTCGGGGTGTTCAGCCCCTCCGTGGGTTGACGGTTTTCGTATCGCATAGCTATTGGACCCGGTTCACCCGGCCATCGATCATGACATCAGTCCGGCAACACTTGCTGCACAGTGGAATCCCCCAGCGGTGTAAGCGCGGTACCATAGGCCAGCACCTCTATAGTGGTGACTCCTGCGGCGATTGAAGATGTCTCGTATTTGACGTTAATTACCATTGATGCCCCGACTGTACCGGCCTGCTCTTTCAGACGCAGCAGGGACTCACGGCGACCACGGTCAAGCAGTGACTCAAACGCCCGGACCCTACCGCCAAAGAGATTGACCAGGCCCGCCATAAAGGATTTGAAGTAGTCACTACCGATAACCACACTGCCACAAACCAGCTGTTGCTGATACAGACCTGCCCGGGGTGGAAATTTAGTGGCAATGGCGGGTAGATCTGCCAGCTCACTTTCACGTTTTCTGATGGATTGGTAGTGCCGCCGTTCGGCGATGCGACCACAGCTATACCCAAGCACCAGCAATGCGGCGAACAAACCAAAATCAAACACCGTCTGCACTCACGCTGACGGCAGAACCATAGACAAATATTTCAGCCGCCCCGGCGGCAATGCCGGACGTTGAGAAACGCACATTCAATACGGCATCCGCGCCGATACTCTGTGCCTGTAGAGTCAAACGTTCGACGGCCTCTTCGCGCGACTCATGCAGCAACTCGGTATAACCCAGCAACTCACCACCGAAGATGCTCTTGATTCCCGCCATGAAATCCCGTCCCGCATGCTTGGACCGTACCGAACTCCCCTGCACTAACCCAAGGTGCGCTGTGATCGTCATGCCGGGTAAATATTCGAGGTTGGTAATTATCATCACTACTACCTGCTGTTAAATGCGTCAGCCGGTGCAACCCTGGCACCCGACACTGACCACGTCAACGACACATGATCATAGCATTATTGATAAACCACCCCGGCCTCGGCAATGTCACAGTAAGCTGATTCGCTATTCAGCGGAAATCAGGCACTATACGAAAAGCTACTACCCGGCACCGCCAAGCGACTTTCTCTAAAGCAAGCAACCCATGAGCTACATTGTACCGGCAACACCAAATCGCCACGAGCAGAGTATAAAAAAAAGCCGGTTTATTGCCATTGCCGGCTACGCCTCAAGCCGCCATCAAATGCTGGAGTTTATTCAACGTGCTGCCAGTGAGTATCCAGACGCCGGGCATGTGTGCTACGGCTGTGTCACCGGACCGCCACTGTCCGGCACTTTTTATTGCAGCGATGATGGTGAGCCAACGGGAACTGCAGGCCGGCCCATCCTGAACGTACTGCAACACAGCGACATCGGCGATATCGTGACCGTTGTCGTGCGCTATTTCGGCGGCGTTAAGCTTGGCACTGGCGGCCTCATCAGAGCCTACTCAAGCAGTGCGGCTGGCGCTGTGGCCGACTTGCAGACACGCCATCTGGTCGCAGTGGCACAGTTGCGGGTCACGGCGCCCTATGCGATGGAAAATGTCATTCGGCATCAGCTCTCTCTGGTTGACGCCGATGACCTGAATGTTATCTACGGGGAAGATCTGTCGCTATCCTGTAAAGTGCGTGCGGATGAAGCAGACGCGCTGATTGCAACCCTGGCAAACATATCGCGCGGTGCCATTAAAACCAGCCTCACACCTCTTTAGCGCATAAGCAGGCAGACCCCATTCAATGACAACAATTTATCTCATACGCCACGGACAGGCCTCAGCAGGCGCCGAGAACTATGACGTGCTTTCCCCGATCGGGCGCGATCAGGCATCTGTACTTGGTGGCTACCTGCAACAAACCGGTCTGACCTTCGACGGAATATACAGCGGCACCTTAAAACGCCAGATCGACACAGCACTTATCGCTACAGGGATAACCCCGGACACTCTGGCACAGCACAATCACTTTAATGAGTACGATCACAAAGCGATATTTGCGCGCTACCTGCCACGTCTTGCCGAGGACGATGCCGAAATAGCCGCTGCCGCGCAACAAGGCCCCAATACGTTAATGTCAGCGTCGGTATTCACCAAGCTCATGCTGGCCTGGGTTAACGACTCGAGTGATCCCGCCGATGGCGACGAATTCGAGACCTGGGCGACCTTCAAAGCACGTATATCGAATGGCATACAGCATATCGCCAAAGCCCACGACCGCAAAGCCGCTGTTGCGGTGTTCACCTCCGGCGGTGTAATCAGTACGCTGTTCCATAGCATCTACAACACAACACCACAAAGCACCTTCGAGATGAACTGGAGCATCAACAACGCCAGTTTGTCACACGTGAAATTTAACGACGGCGCGCTCAGGCTGCGCGAGTTCAATAATATATCGCACCTGCTGCTGAAGAATGACAAAACTCTGATCACACAAATCTAGTTCATTCACCACCCGTCGAGCCACAAATCAAGCGTGTCATGCCAGCACCCGGGCACCCATGTCATCGGGTCGCTGGAGTACCGCTACCTGGCGCTGGAAAAAAATCGGGAATCCAGCGTCCAACGGCTACCAGCTCACAGTTAGCCGTTGGGTGTTACCTGGTACACACTAAAAATCTAGGGATACAAAACAATTTTCGGAGCCCCGGTCACACCATTGTGCACATCGGCAAACGCTGAGCCTCCATCTGACAGCGGTCGTTTTTCCAGCCACTCCAGAGACCCTAGCTTGCCACTATAGATTGCATCAATCGACGCCATTAAATCGGCAACTGAATAAGTATAAGCGCCAATAAAAGTTACTTCCTGCAACGTCAAACGCCGGGTATCCAGACCATCGGCATCGTCTTGCAAACCCGCGTGACAAATAACCCCGCCAGGCTTCACCAGCTGGCTGCTCGAGGCGCGTGTCCGGCCACTTCCAACAGCGTCAATAACCACATCGAAGCTGCCCGCTTCGGGTTCAGCGGATAACGGGTCATAGACGTGACCAAAATTATATTTCTCAGCAGTGGCACGTCGCAAGGCATTGGTGTCACCAATATAAACCTCAGAACACCCTTTGCTCTGTAGCACCAGCGCCGCCAGTACTCCTATCGCACCGGCACCGATCACCAGCGTCCGGGCTTCGGATATCGGCCGGGCAAGTACACGCTCGACCAGCGCGACACAATGCAAACTGACAGCTGTCGGTTCGGTCAGACTGGCGTGGGCGACGTCCATATCGGCCGGCATAGCCAACAGGTTTTTTTCCGGTACCACTATCTGTTCAGCAAATGCGCCAGCCAGGCGCATCCCGATTAACTCTCGCTCGGCACACAGGTTGGTGCGACCATTCAGGCAGTCAAAACAACATCCGCAGCTGATCAACGGATTCACAATTACGCGCTCGCCGGTGCGCTCACCATTCTGCACAACGCCGGTCGCTTCGTGCCCGAGGATCAGCGGCGGCACCCTTCTCGCATCAAGTCCGTGGTAGGCATGCATGTCAGACCCGCACAACCCGCAAGCATCAATGTGCAACAACGCCTCGCCATCCAGCGGCTGAACCGGCGAAGGCTCTTCTCTGTACTGAACTTCCTGCGTGCCGGTATAGACCAGTGCTTTCATTGAATTAGACCTCTTGTTGCTATTTTCTTCGTTCGGTTTTCTACCACTAGCCAGTGAACCATCCGTTATGAGCATACATTTTTTCAATCCACAACAGATTTATCGCTTGCATTGGCCAACTATTTGCCAAACCAGGTTATCAGTGTCAAAACAGCAGACGGTAGAAAGATGCGATTAATACCAGCAGTAATCCTCAGTGCGCTACTCGCGGTAGTGTACTGGATTGGTGCCACGGTCTTCACAGACCGGATCGAACGGGATATCACCGAGCGATCTCATGCGGCCGTCGCCATGTTACCAGAGGTCGACGTCAACGTTGACGGACGCGATGTTACGTTAACCGGCAATGTAAATACAGCAAGTGAACGCAATGAGGCAGAGCACCGGGTTGACTCGGTCTGGGGCGTGCGTGCATCACAAAACGAACTGAATGTCTTCAAACCCTACAATTTCAACGCAAGTAACAACGCAAACGACGGACTGAAGATCGTCGGGACCATCGATAATGAGAACTCAATGGCAGAGTTGCGCACGTCACTTGCACCACTATCGCCGACTATTGATGTTGACTATGGTGCACGGCCGATGGTCAAAAGCGCCGAGAAATTGAAAATCGGAACCGGCAGCCTGCTACTGCTAAATCACGGCGATCTAAAAATTGATGACAAAGAGTTTGTTCTCAATGGCCTCGCTGCCGATGAAGAGGTGCGTTCGACCATTGTCAACAGCCTGATTGACAAGCACGCGTCACTGGCCCCTCTCGATGTTGTTGCGAACATTGACGTGGCCAGTACATTGACGCAGGCCTGCCGCAACCAGCTTGACTCAGTACTGGACAATAACACCGTCCTCTTCGACGTAGCCCGCTATGATATTCCTGAATCGCAAAACGCTATTATTGCCGAATTCGCAACCCTGATGCAGCACTGTCCCGGATCAGTACTTATAGAAGCTCATGCAGACCATGACGGGAGCGAGACGTACAACCTGGATCTGAGCCAGAGACGTGCGATGGCAGTCGCAGCTCAACTGATCCGAAACGGCGTTGCAACAACACGGATAGAATCATTCGGGTATGGCGAAACACGCCCTGTCGCATCAAATGAATCAACGAACGACAAGACATACAACCGACGGGTTGAAATGCAGTACGTTCATGATAATCCAGTTCCTAATCAACACCAAGAAGCCATAATAAGCTCACAGAGCGCGGAGTAGACATGCTTTATTTAATCACTCAGATATTGCTAATATTATTTATAGCAACCGTCCTCGGCGTGTTGTTGGGTTGGGTCTTACGTAAGATTAAGGCCTCTCAAGTCGAAGAAAAACTTAAACAGCGCCTGCATGAGTCTGAGCAAACGATCAAGCCGATCAAACAGGCTTTATCAGAAGCGCAGGGCGATGTTGCCGGACGCGATGCAAGCATCGCAGGCCTTCAGGCTAAGTTGAAAGATTTCGACTCCCAGGCCCCGGGCATCAAGGCAGAGATCGACAAGTTGTCCAGCAAGCTCGGTGCAAGTAATGCGTCGGCCGAGGCTTTAAAGCAGGCACTTAGCGACAAGGACAATCAGTTGCTACGATTAAGCAATGACTTGTTGCAGGAAAAAGCAGCTGTCCGACAGGTGGATCAATCACTGGCTGATGCACAGGGTAAACGTGCCGAGCTGGAACAACGATTGGCAGAAATGCGGGTTCGTCTGGACAACAACGATGCTGCAACACAAAGAGCCAAAGCAGACTCAAACGCACTGCAGCGTGAAATCAACGCACTTCAAATCAAGCTCAATGACTCAGAGCACAAACGCGATGCTTCCGTCGCCGATCTAAAACGCACGCTGGAACTGGAGTCGAAGGAACACGCCAAAGCGACTGCCGCACTGGCTGCTGTGGAAAGTGAACGCGCTCTGGCTAATGAAAAAATCGATGCGCTGACAAAGGATTTGCAGGACAAAATCACTGACCATAAGCTGGCTATTACCGAGCGTGAGGCGCTGCAGCGCGAAGTCGCCTCACTGCAAGCTCAACTTGACCGATTGCAAAAGTCTCATGACGCCAAAGTCGCCGAACTTCAGCAACTACTGGCCGCCCGCCAGCAAGTCAATGATGATGCCAACAAAAAGCTTGCTGAAAACGCCGGTGCGATTGCCCGACTGGAAGGCGAGATTGACCGTGCCCGTGACAAACTCGCTACCGCGCAGCAAGCCGGCGCAAGCGCTGCTGCAGAACGTGATTCACTGAACAAGCAACTCAGCGACCTTGGTCAGGCCAAGGCCACACTGGAAACAGACGCCGCCGACAAAGCCCGACAACTCGAGCAGAAAAAACAGGCGCAGCAAGACAAGATTGATCGACTGGAAAAAGCACTCGCCGACACCGAATCACAAAAACTAGGATTCGCCAGTAACCTCGATGGCGTCAGAGCACAACTGCAAGCAACTAAAACGACCGAAGATCGAGCTGCAAAAGACAAAGATCGTCTCGAGCACAAGATTGGTTTGCTGGAAGCCAAGATCAAAGCGCAGACCAAAGAAGCGGAATCACGCATTGCCGATCTGGAGAAGCAACTCACTGAAAGCAAGCTGGCTCGGCAATCTGCCAGTGACCAGCAACGTGATCTGGAGCAACGCATTCAGACACTGAAAGATGATCTGAACGAAAGGATCACCGATCTAAAACTTGCCTCTACGCTGCGACAGAATCTGGAAAAGGATGTATCCGGACTGGAGGACGAAGTGAAAGGCCTGAACGATCAAGTCAAATCACTGCAGCAGGCCCTGGATAAGTCAAAGGCTGATCACAACAGCAAGATCGCAGCACTGAAAGCATCACTGGCTGATAAAGAGGCACGCCTGGCCGACGGCGGTCTCGCGATACAGCAGTTGGCTGATCTGAAAAAAGCGCAACAAGAAGCAGACAAACAGCACTTGGCAGCACTGAAAGGTGCCGAAGGGAAAATCGCTGAGCTCGACCGACAACTGGCTAAGCAAGGCAGCGAACTAACCAGTACAAATGCTGAAGCAAAGCGCCTGAAGGAAGAGTTCGACAGAGCGTCCAGCCAGAATCAGCTTCTGCAGGACAAGCTGAACACCAACCAGGGTCAACTGCAATCAGCAGAGACTGCACTTAAGCTTGCCGAGAGCGATGGCGCGAAAGCACTGCAGGCCGCAGCGCTGGCCGCTGACAACGCGAACAATGCCTTGTCTTCAGCCACCGGAAAAGTTGCCGAGCTGAAAAATAAAAATGGCGTACTCGAAACTGAAATAGCAAAGCTCAAGCAGGACTACGCTGACGCTAAAATGGCGGCAACAGCAAATGCTGCAGAAGTGACTTCACTGAAAGACGATAGCAATAAACAACAGCTGGCACAGGAAAAAAATAACGCCGCACTCGAGCAAAAACTGGACAAACTAAACAAAGATCTGTCAGACGCTATCGCAACCGCCCAGGCAAATGCTGCCGAAGCCGCTGCCCTCAAGAGCGACAACAAAAAGCTGCAGAGAGATCTTGATTCAGCCCTGCTCGCTGCCAGAACCGATGTGTCAAGACTGCAAGGCGAAAACGATAAGGTCACCGACCAGGTGAATGACTTGCTGCAAAAGCTCGATACAGCCAGGCAACAACTGCAGACTCAGGACAAGGCGGCAAGCACCAAAATAAGCGATACAGCAAAGGCTCTGAGTGAGGCCACCAACGAAAATCGCCAGAACAGCGATGCTCGTGCAAAGGCAGAGCGGCGTGCCGCTGAGCTCGAACAGAAAGTAGCGGGTCTGACAGACCAACTGCAGGATTTAAAAGAAACAGCAGCCGACCTGAAAACCAACGCTAAAGTCAGCGTTGCAGAAAATGCCGCCTTACAACGTGAGCTGCAGGCAGTAAAAGACGCCGCACAAGCCGCTGATCAGCAGCATGCAAAAACCCTGGATACCCTGCAAAGCGATCTGGCAGCAACACAGGCATCTGCCGCAAAGGCCGAAAAAGACGCTGCTAGTTTCCGCGATACTGCCGCTGAACTCAAGCGCGCCAAAGAGTCGGATGCCAGCTCAGACCGCCAGGCACTTGCAGACCTAAACAAGCAGCTGACGGCTACCGGCAATGAGAAAAAGCAACTTGCTAATTCCCTGGCAAAGGCACAGAAAGATCTGGCTGATGCCACAGCCGAGCTAAAAGATGTCAAAACAGACGGCAAACTGGCATCCGCAGAATCCAGGAAGCTGGAAAAGGAAGCCGTTCGCCTCGATCAGGCTTACGCGGCACTGAAAAAAGAGCTCGAGAACACCGCCAACGCCAAACAGCAATTCCGCGATGACGCAAACAACGCCAACAAGGAAAATGCTGACCTGAAGCGTCGGCTTGAAACCAAAGAAAAAGAACTCAGTGACTTGACAGGTAAGCTGCCGACTCTGCAATCAGAGCTCCGTCAGAAAGAGAAAAGCGAAGCACGGCTGGAAACTGAAATCGCTCAATTGAAAGCTCAGTTGAACTCGGTGAATGACAAAATCGGTACCCTGACCAGTGATCTGGGTAAGCGCGATACCGACAACGCCAACTTGCGCAACGAGACGCAGGCAATGCAATCGCAACTGTCAGAGTATCAATCACTGGAGGTAGAACTGCTCGATCGCATCAAGGCACTCGAGACTGAGCTCACCAGTGCACGCAAAGATGCCAGTAAGAATCTGCTGTCACGGATACTCGAACTGGAAGCGATGCTGCAGGCAGAACGCAACAAGGCCGAAGAGTTTCGCACCATGACAGGCTTGGGTGATGTATCCGTCTCACAGTCTACCATTCGCAAAGTTGCGGCAAACTCCGAAAGCCATAAAAAGAAAAGAAACGGATAATCCCGCAGTAACAACGAGTCCTTAGCTGGTTATTTTTCCAGCATTCAAAAGCCGCTTTTTAAAGCGGCTTTTTTTTGGCCGGCAAAACCCGGGGGAAGTCTGTACGCTGGCCGTTATCATCGCAACGCCGGTGGCTTACAAAGCAGTATATTGTTTGCTGCGCGACAAAGCTGCGGTAGTCGGGTGGCAGGCGCTAGCCGCGACTACTGCGCAACACAGCGGCAACATTCTCTGCAGCTTCATACACCAGCGCAGCGTCTTCACCGGTATTCAACTCAGCGGCATTGGCTTCGTCGGTATCAATATGCATTTCAAGTTTATATTTCTCGCTGACGCGTACCAACACATCGCCAAACGCTAGATCACGGGGTCCGCCGGTGATCGCAACTTCGACGATGTCTTTATCTGATACACCAAACACTTCAGCGTCCTGCGGATGCATGTGAATGTGCCGCCGAGCGCAAATCAATCCTTCAGTGAGATGTACCGAACCCTGCGGACCTTCCAGTATGATTGGCGCTGAGCCCGCCACCTGCCCTGAGTCCCGGATTGGAGCATCAATACCCAGCCTGAATTCATCCGTGCGGGAGATCTCGATCTGATCAACAGAGCGTAACGGGCCGAGTACGCGCACACCGTCAATGCGGTTACGTGGGCCAATCAGATTGACCTTCTCCACACAGGCATACTGACCGGGCTGCGAAATATCACGATACTTTGTCGGCTTGGCCTGCGCTCCGAACAACGCCGCAAATGTTTCTTTGGTTAAATGCATGTGCCTGGCGCTTACGGCCACCGGAATAGTCTTTGGGCTATGCAGTAGATTTTGTTGCTCGACGATACGCTGCGTTTGCCTGGCGATCATCAGCTCTTCATCGGTTTTGACAACCATCACGCGGACACGGGAGTTTGCCTCACTGATCGTGGCGACATTGGCCGCAGCCAAGACATCCGCATCGGTGTTGCGGTCTTCATCCAGCCGTATCCCTAAAAACTCCAGCCGCTGCAGTATACGCCGGCGCATCGTTGCGCTGTTTTCGCCAATGCCACCGGTAAACACCACGCCATCAATACCACCCATAACGGCGGCGTAGGCCCCCACATATTTGCGAACGCGATGGGCAAAAACATTGATTGCCAGCCGCGCCCTGTCGTCACCCTGCTCGGCCAGATCTTCCAGCTTACGCAGATCGTTGCTGCTACCGGACAGCCCTTTCAGACCGCTTTGACGATTGAGCAGAGCGTCGAGTTGCGACACGCTGAACTCACCGCTGCGCAGCAGTGCCATCAGTGCTCCGGCATCGATGTCACCCGAACGAGTCCCCATCACCAGACCTTCCAGCGGCGTCATGCCCATACTGGTATCTGTTGAGTGCCCGAATTCAACGGCGCAGGCGCTGGCTCCATTACCCAGATGCAGCGTCACCAGACGCAACTCATTCAATGGAGCTGCCAGCGCGTCAGCAGCGACACCGGCGACGTACTGGTGAGATGTGCCGTGAAAGCCGAAACGACGAATGCGATGTTTATTGGCAATGTCGCCGTCTATTGCATAACACCGTGCGCGACGCGGCATTCGCACATGAAAGGCGGTGTCGAATACGGCGACGTGCGGCACGTCAGGCCAGCGTTGTCGGGCAATGTGGATGCCCTCTAGATTAAACGGGTTGTGCAGCGGCGCATCAACTGATCGCGCATCAATCTCGGCAATGACTTCTGCATCGATAGCCACCGCGTCGAAGTAGCGCTCGCCTCCGTGCACAACGCGATGACCCACTGCATCAACGCGGTGGGCAGAACACTGCGAAACCAGATGCTCCAGCGCTTGCTGATGAGTACGCCAGACGGAATCAGCCTCGGCGATGTGCTCGATTTTTCCGCTCAGCAAACGACTGCCACTGGCAACGTCAATTAACTGATACTTGACGCTCGAAGAACCACTATTGACGACCAGTACATTCACGGGCAAACCCCAAAAACCACTATGTTACACGGGGATCTGTCCACGGCAGGTTGCCAACAGGCAAAAAAAAGGCTGCGTTACCGCAGCCTTGTTTCAATTGCCAGGTAAGGTCTTACTCGTTGATGGAGACGGGTGAATCGACTCCCCACTCACCGTATTGCAGAGAACCATTGTGGATGGCGTACAGACCGCCATCCGAGGCAATAACAGCGCGGTCATTTTCAAGACTTACCGGGGAATAATTATGCCCGGCATCGCGGCTTTCATAGGTCCAGTTCGGACTGGCTACAAAGGCCGAAGCGCCTGCATCAACTTCCATGGTCAGCAACATGTTCGAGGTCCAGTCAGACCACGCCGACGGACTCGACGATTCAACAGGCTCGTCGTGCAGCTGAAGCGGTATGGCAAAACGTCCGTTGCTGGAACCCGAGCCAGGTAACCAGGCAAATGCATGGTGGTTGGTCAACGCCGGTGTTTGCGTGCCGCGCTTTCCAATAACCACACTGTCTGCAACAAACGGGTTGGAGGCGTCAGACACATCAAACAGTGCCAGCTTGACGCCCTGATACCAGGCACCTCGACCATCGCCCCAGCCACCATTGCCGGCAATAGCATCTTTACCCAGTCCAATCAGCAGCGAGTCGTTAACAGGGTGCAGATAATCCGAGTATCCGGGTAACTCAAGCTCACCGGCAATAGACGGATCATAGGGATTGGATACATCGAGAACATACAATGGATCTGTGATGCGGAACGTCACCAGATAGGCGCGATCACCAATAAACCGACTGGCGTACAGACTTTCACCCTCTTTACCAATGGGAGCAGGTCGGTCACTATTGGGCAGTGTGGACAGGGTATTCAGGCGAGATGTACTGCTTTCACCCAATATATTTAGAGTCACTGGAGAGCCAGACCGGCTTTCATCAAAAGACACTATACGCAGATTGCCATCTTTCTCACTCATGCGGAAAGGCTTTCGCTTTATATTCCAGCCCAGGTGACCACTGACGGACCCGGTTCCCTTAAATGCAGGTGCACCGTTGCTGTTGAGGCTGAATTTATGCACTTCCGTGGTAATTTCCGGCCGTGAATAGCTTAGAACCGTGTCACCACGCTCATCGGTGGAAAACGAATAGTCATACTCGGTAGTGGCCAGATAAAGCGCATTCTGAGAAACGTAGATGGTTTCGGTGTCGCCGACAAAGCAGGTGTTATTAACCTGTACATTTCGAGTGTCCAGATCAATGGTCACAATAGAAATTACACTGGGATCCCGATGATACGGGATAGCATCACCGGTCGCAGTATCAGAGTTTTCAGCCACTGGCGGATCACTTTTATAACAGCGGTTATCTCTGATTAGCGCGGTGTTGCCGCCGTCATCGACGCGGTAGCTTGGTAGAAAATCCGCGACATCGGCATTTTCGATAGCAGTGCGGTTGCGTTGAAAGTCGGCGTCACTCGACGGGTAGAGAATGATATCCTGGATTTGCGGATGGTAGCGCGTCACGACGATAAGTCGATTATCTATTTTACGACTGGAAATCAACTGACCATCGATATCCACCGTTCGTGTCACCGACATATTGCCGCTATCTGCCGCGTCAATCCATGACACACGAGTTTCCCGGCCAGCCCACAGCGACGATGTATGCCAGTAGGCCCAGTTATCAAAAGACTGTCGTGACAGCATGACCAGATCCCGGGCAGAACCGTTTTTATGCAGATACATACCCTCGGGGGAATGATTACCCAGCGGTAGCTTCAGGCGAGACAGCACTGCCGAATTGTTTTTATCCATGCGATACGCACTGAGCGTATTTTCCGATGTAGTGGGCGCAATCGTCAGCCCCTGATCCGCCAGCAGTACAGGAAAGATGCCGTAGTACTGCGAATTAGGCGTCTCGAGCGCAAACAAGGTGTTACCGTCAATTTTTATCCGATCAGACTCATCGACTCCGACTTCCTGAACATTGGTATCACTGAAACGGGTTTCAGCCGGTACGCTGGTACCACCGGTATCGGCCGATGATTGCTCTGCTACCGCATCGACAAGCAGGCCACCGGCCTGTCCGATTGCACTGGTGGTGTAATAGTTAATCAGAGACTCACGGATAATCGTGTCCGCTTGATCCGCTGCCAGAACGGGCACCACCGGAGTCTCGGTGCCATTGTTGTTGTCGCCGTTGTTTGTGCCATCGCCGGTACCAACACTCGAACTGTCACAGGCAGCCAATGCGAAAACAACAGCGAGTGTCACAAGGCCACGACCGGCTATTCTGTGTGTTAGCGCGGCTTGGCTGCTTGTTCGTGCTTGAACAGTCATTATCAATCCTCTAGTTACTTGAAGTTCCAATCGGTCTGTGGAGTTCCCTGCCAGTTGCCGGGATTCCAATAATTATAGTCCAATTTCATATATACTGGGATTTTTTTCCCAAATATAAACTAATATTTCGGCAGGTCAAGCCGAAAGTTAACATTATGGGATATTATTCCCAACTAAAATCATCAGTTCGGTATATCATTACTCGCATGAGCAACACTGCCAACAATCCACTGTCCCACGCTGTACGCACCATGCTGCGACCGCTTGTGCGGCTATTGCTCCGGAACGGCGTAGCCTATGCAGATTTCGTTCACTTTGTTAAACAGATGTTTGTCGAGGTCGCCAGTGAAGACTTCGATCTGCCCGGACGCAAGCAATCAGTGTCACGAATTGCCGTTGTCACCGGTATCAATCGCAAGGAAGTAAAAAGGCTGCTCGAGGAAGATCTCGACGATTCACCGGGGCCGGAAAATAATCGTGCCGCGCGGGTTGTCAACGGCTGGATGCGCGATGAAAAGTACTGCGACCCTAAGGGCAACGCACGGGCGCTGTCCTGGGCCGTGGCCGACGACGACGCCAGCTTTGAAAGCCTGGTCAAGGAATACAGTGGCGACATGCCGGCTCGCTCTATTCTCGACGAACTGATTCGCCTGGGTGCGGCGCAACTCACCGACGACAATCAGGTATCCCTCACTTCCAACGGCTATGTGCCCGCCAGTAATAAGGAAGAATTACTGCGACTGTCAGGGGAAAGCGTCGGCGACCTGCTCGCCACTATCGATCACAACCTTGCCGGTGACAGCACCACTACCCGGCTCCAGTTAAGCGTGGCATACGATAACGTAAGTCGCGAGGGCGTCGATCTATTCCGTAGCCTGAGCCGCGAGAAGTCGCTGGAGCTACTGCACTATCTAGACGGTTTTCTCGCCACTCAGGATCGCTCGGTGAATCCGTCAGCCCGGGGTGAAGGCCGCCATCGCACCGGCGTTGGAATCTATTTCTTTGAAGAAGCACTTAACGACAACACGGTTGATACTGATGTTAAACCGAAATAAGACAGCAATCAGCAGCACCATAGCGAAGGTTAAGATCCTTCTGGTCGCCGGCGCGCTGCTCAGCGCCTGCGACGGCGGCATCTCAGGTACTGGAGACGGTGGACCGATTGTCGTCATACCTGACGCTGGAAGTTCACCAACGGACTCACTTCCAGAAAGTTTATATTACGAGCACCTCACAACACTGCCACAGCAAAGTGTACTTGCCTTACCGGCGCCGCTGGTGTCACGCCCGTCCACAGCGCAGCCATTGAACTCAATCGCAGCAGCACACAGCCAGCTGCTCGGCACTGTGGCGCTAACCGGTATACAAGTGCAAACCGACTTCAGCCTGATTGAAGCGGCGATTTCGGAATCACTACAGTTGTGTGCCAATGAACTGCAGTGCACCAGCGTGCCATCGGAAGTGCTAACGTCGTACTCTCCGGAGATCTCAGCCACGGAGCAACACCAGCTGCAGACCTTCACCGGCACTGATGCAGACAGCAGCGGGCGGTTTGTGTCCTTCACTGACCTGACGTTTGGGCCTTCACTGAGCGGCTACTATGACCAGAGCCTTACCTACAGTCGCGAAGATGGCAGTCGGGTGCGAGCGCAATGGACAGCCGGTAGTAGTATTGTCTCGCTGCTTGTCGACAGCTCCACGATGACCCTGCACACCCTGCTTGAAAAAAACAGCACCCGTAACCGCATGACTTTCAGGGTGGAGGATCGCAGCGGATCGTCGGTCAGAGTGCTGAATGCAGTAGCCGAATCGGCGGCTGATGTACCTTCAACAGTTACCGTCATATCTGACTTGTACATCGACCGGGTGTACGACGTTCATGCCATTGGCAACGACTTCAACGCTGCTGTTTTCACACGCCACCCGACCGACACCAACCAAGCCAGGCAACGTGAATTGATCACCGCGAATGGACAGATATATAACATTCAATCCTGTACAAATATCAGTGATTGCAATGACTGGATAACGGTGTTTACCAATGCGGAATCAGCTGACCCCGAGCCGGATACAAAGTACACTGAGTTAGAAGCACAGGCGCGCGACGTCGCACCGTCACAGGGCATCACCGTGACAAACCTCAGCGCGGATGTTCTGTCTTTTGTTCTGGCAGCCGGCACGTCCGCCCCTTCTGCAGCAGACATCGTCTGTTCCGGGCAACAACAAATTCCCGAGGACTCTGACAGCGAACGTACAAGACTATTCTGCTGGCAGCCGCTGCCGTTGCAGCAGTCGGTACGGGTGTATCGAACCATCAGCAACAGCGGCACACTTGAGTATCAACTACTCGACGGCACCACTATTAATCCATAGAGTTAGATAGCAGCAAAAAATAGTTTTAAGGTTATAGAGCGATGCTGAAGGCGGGTAGGCGAGCTTCAGTCAGTACTATCTGCGTCACAGTACCTGGAGGCTGTACCGCACCTGCTGACGACAGTGTCAGCAGGTAACATCAGGTGTCAGGTCTGACGCTCACATAACACAGTAACTGGCCGCCAGCATCGGGCCGTTATTTTTCTCTTGCAGAAAAACCGCACAGCCGCTGTTTTTATCTTCCAGCCCAGGCACAGCGACTGTGGTTCGATAGCTGCTGTTGTGTAGATCAGCAAGCGGCTTCAGGTCCCGGACCACATGATGGTTTCGCATCACCTTGCCCTGATTCTCACCGTTTTTAACATCGGTTACCTGCAGGCGGTCAAAGACAGCTAAATACAATCTCGCCGACGCCTCATGACTGCCATCAACGGTTATCGTGACATCGTTACCGGCCTGCTTCGCTGCAATGACCAATGGCGGTATCGCAACACTCAATGCTTTTTTTATCGCCGAGCGGCTTGTTCCCACCTGTGCCGTGGTGCCATTGACGATAATCTGCGGGGTGTACACGCCTCGCTTACCCCTGAGCGGCCTGGCGTTATAGTTTCGCTGACGCTTGGTATAGGCGGCACTCGAGAACGGGTCCTTCCAGGTACCTGCAGCGCCGTAATTGAGATCATCCCAATAGTCAACATGAAACTCCAGAGCAACAAGCTCAGGGTTGTCGGCGATTAACTGTGCCAGATGCTCATCTGCCGGCGGACAGGAGTAACACCCCTGTGAGGTAAAAAGTTCGACAATCGGCGCTGCCGCCAACGGTGTTGCAGACCCGAACAACAAGGCACTGAACAGTGAAAGAATTCCTGGTCGCACAGTATTTATCTCCAACTTTGTCGTATACGTGGCTAAATTAATGACTACGGCAATCAGAAAGCCTGCTGTCGGCGTATCAGTACAGTCGACAGCAGGTTATCTGTAGGTCTAGACAGTCTGGCTCGGATGAAGTTCGCCGGCAACACCTGCTCACGGACAGAGTCTCGCCCTTGTGAACCGGAGCACCGGACTGCCGCTCCTTGCTAAGCGGCTAATTTCCCTTAATCAGGGAGACCTCCGGGTCGCCGCAGAATCAGTTGGTGTGGTCGACGACCTTGCCAGCGGCCTGCGTATCGATTGTTGTACTTTCTATAAATATTGCGATCAAAAAAACGAGTGCTCGCAGCAACCAGGCACTGACCAGAGGCGTACAAATCGAGTTCCCTTGTGCCGCCTGTTACCGGCCGTGGCAATAGAACGGCCACCCGCCATTGTGGCGTACCGTGTTATTTTTCAGGTGCCGTGCAATACTATCGCCTGACGGCTATCGCGGTGACTTACACCGGGTTACGGTCACCGACCGGTCATCTGCAAGTACTCATCTGCGTAGCGACTCCCCAGTGTTCTCAGCCCCTCGGCGGAGAAATGCGAGCCATAGGGGTCACTCTCACGCTTTGGCAAATCCGTCGCAGCGACGCAGCCGGTCAGCGGATCTGCATCTGCATTCAGCGCCATCAAACGCCGGTTTACTCCTTCGGCACGTCTTGTCTCCCCACAAATAAATGCGGTATCACTGCGCCCCCACGATTCGTTGCGCAAATTACCGATCAGCGCGTTTAACTTAATGGCGTAATAATTTTTATATTCAAATGAGTCCTTAGAGGTGAATCCCGTCGCGCCTGCATCCGCTGTACCTTCATACAACCAGTCATTCTCACCCTGGTGCCAAAGCACCGCATCGACACTGGACTTATGTGGAATATCCTTGAGCGCTCGCGCTACTTTATTTCCCAGAACCGTATAGAACTCACTGCCATAGTCCCAATGCGCTATACCACGCCCGGACGCTGCAGCCACAATAAAAGCCGGCACTCGATCTCTGGTCTGTTCAGCCACACGTTTGCCGAAGTGAAAAGCAAAACTGTTCAGTGGATCGCGGTCAGGGGTGGTTGTAGAAAAATTTCCCGGCGCGCCGTGGAGATCCCAGACCTGATGCAAATCAGCGATTTGCCAACCATCATCGGTGTAGGCAAATACACGCTGATGAGGTTGATCAAGGAAAGCATCAAAGTCGGTTTCTGCCGCAGCCACATTTGACTGCCCGGTTACCACAATAACCTCGGTTATATCGTCGACGGTCAGATCATCGTCTTTTTTGTCTGTCACCACCAGGCAACTCTTACCATTTTCCCAGCCGTACCCATCACCATCGGGATCACTGTCTGAGGATTCACAATCTGCGATTAGATCAACATCACCCGGCGGCACAATGCATTTGGAGCCGTTTTCAGTACCATAGCCATCACCATCCGGGTCAGTCAGGTCCAGTGAGCATGCAGGCAGATCACCCTCGCCACCGCCCGAAGAACAAGTACGGTTATTTTCCCAACCATAACCGTCGCCGTCAGGATCGCTGCCTGCGAGCTTACAAAGCGGGTGCAATGCACTATCGGCCAATGTCACCAGACAGGTCTGACCGTTCTCCCAGCCATATCCGTCGCCATCGGGGTCACTGCCGGCAGACTGACACGCGGGATGGTCCTCGTGATTTTTATCCTGCACTGAACCGGCAATCAGACAGGTAGCATTGCTTTCCCAGCCCCAGCCGTCCCCATCACTGTCCGACGACGGATACTGGCAATACGTAATCTGTTGGGCTTGCGCGGCGTTAAGGCAAAACAGCACGGAAAAACAACAGGCAACAGCACGCGCAAAAACAAAATGGGGGGAATTACTGTTGAACATAGTGCCCTGTCTAAATCGATCAGAACACTAGCGTATAGTTCAAATTTTCATTTCACGGCTGGCCGAACAATCAATTTGCGCCGAAATTAACGTCCTGTCATCTGAAAATACAATTCGGCATAGCCACGCCCGAGTTCACGTAAGCTCTCAGCGGTAAAGTGAACCCCGGCACTGTCGTAAGTTGCGAATCCTTCGGCCGCGACACAGCCGGTCCAGACATCGTCGTCACGGTTCAGGTTGGTCAGATGGGAGTTAACCGGCGACTGCGCCGTCTCACCACAAATAAATGGCTTGCCGCCCGAAAACCAGCTTTCGCTACGGAAATTCGAGATCAATCGATACAGGCTGTCGCTATAGTAGTTATCTTCGTTAGCCTGGGCCTTGCTGTCCGGATCTGAAGTCCCGACATCAGTCCAGTCAGTTTCGCCCTGGTGCCACAAAATACCGTCAAACCCGTTTTTGTGTGGCAGAGCGTTGATCGCTGATAGCGCTTTCTGACGTATCTGGTTGAAAAAAGCACCATCAGCGGCCCAATGACTTATGCCTTCGCCTGGTGCAGTAATCAACACAATGCCGATCACCCGATGCGAATCGAGTTGCGCCAGCTGCTTGCCAAAGTGGAAACCGAAATTATTGTGCGGATCAGTATCCGGCGAAGTACGCGGATGCCAGTCCAGATCCCATACCTGCTTCAAACTGGCTTTTTCCCAACCGGTATCGGTATAGGCATAGAAGCGATCAACCGGACTGTCGAGCAGTGTATCGAAGGCAGTTCGTGAGCCCAGCGCATTTGATTGCCCGGTTATCAGTACCAGATCCGTGATTGAGCCCGGCCCGCTTGCGACAGGCGGATTATCGGGTGCCGGTGCGGGCGGCTCGGGTTCCGGTGCGGGCGGCTCGGGTTCCGGTGCGGGCGGCTCGGGTGCCGGTGCGGGCGGCTCGGGTTCCGGAGCGGGCGGCTCGGGTGCCGGTGCGGGCGGCTCGGGTGCCGGAGCGAGCGGCTCTGGTGCCGATGTGGTTTCTTCCCCGGTCTCGTCGATACGATCCCCGGTCTGGATAACCTCTTTGACTTCATCGGGAACACTGGTCACAACAACTGACTGGCCATCGCAGGCAACAACAACCGCTGCGGCGATCACTACAAGGAGTCGCCTGCTCCGCCAAACTAGGGAATACATACACACTACTACCGAAAACGTAACCCGCCAATTATTGCAATGTTCGTTCAAAAATTTTGCGCGTTATTACCGATTTCCAGTGCTGCTTACAATTCACAAACAAGTTGATTTTACACCAGCCTTATCGCATTAGATCAAGGTATTTTCCCGCGTATCGCCCCCCGAGCTTGCGCAGTGCTGCAGCTGAGAAATGCACGCCGTCTCCAACAGAATCGAGGCCTGAGGAACTGACACATCCGGTACGATGGTCACCGTCATTATTCAGAGCCAGCAAGCGTCGATTAACCGGAGCCTGCAAGGTTTCACCGCAAATAAACAACCCGTCATCGTTAAACCAGCGCTCACGTCGAAAATCATTAACCAGTGTGCTCAGCTTGCTTGAGTAATACGCGGTGTCATACCAGTCAGATTCTCCTTGATGCCAGAGAATTGCTTTGACCGTTGGACGCCCTGGCAAAGCGGCTATAGCAGTCTCTACCGTCGTGTTAATCCCGTTGAAAAAATCTCCACCGCGGTCCCAATGTGCAATGGCCTCTCCCGGTGCTGTCATCAATATGAATCCGATCACTCTATCGGGATCGCTGAGCGCAACCTGCTTGGCAAAATGAAACGCAAAGTTGTTTGCTGGCTGGCCGGTGATGTCGGTTCGCGGGAACCAGTTCAGGTCCCATATCTGCCGCAGATCGGCGATGCTCCAACCGTTGCTTGTATAGGCATAAACCCGCTTTACCGGGCTATCTAGTTGCACGTCATAGGAGTCGGGATCGAGGAAGGCTGTTTCACCACCCAGTGCGTTTGACTGACCGGTCACCAACACCAGGTCGGTGATACTTCGCCCGGCGTCACCCACCACCCTGCTCGAGCAAGTAGTGCTGTTTTCCCACCCGAAGCCATCACCGTCGGAATCGTAACGCGAGTGGCTGCACGCTGGAAACCTGATTGTTACTATTTCCTCCGTGGCCTGCCCGACCAGACAGCTTTGGCCTTTTTCCCAGCCAAAGCCGTCACCATCCGGATCACTGGCAGGGTTTAGACAAATCGCTTTACGTGTACTGCCAACCTTGCAACTGGCGCCATGCTCCCAACCGAAACCATCACCATCCGGATCGCTGTCGCGACTTTGGCACCATGGTTTTTGCGACGCCACAACCGTGCAACTTGCCCCGTTTTCCCAGCCAAAACCATCACCGTCGGGGTCGCTATCGGGACTGACACAGTCAGGACGGGCAAAAACCGACACGGGTGCTGCAATTACCACCAACACCAGCCCGGCAATTAATTGTTTAAGTCGTTGATTAAATTTCATTGAGGGGAAAAGGCTCTAAGGATAACTACAAAAATTGCGCTGGTGTTGATTAGGATCAAGCCCTATCCGCATGGAACTATCACAACACCGTACTACCGGATCAGTTGTTATTCTGTCATTTGCAAATATTTGGTGGCATAGCGAGTACCCAGTATCCGCAATCCCTCGGCCGAGAAATGAAGATTATCCAGTATGGTCGACAAACCGTCAGATTCGACGCAACCACTCCAGGGCTCACCATTCGTGTTCAAGGCCATCAATACCCGATTGACCGGAGCTTCGACGGTTTCACCGCAAATAAAGGGCTTGTTAAAACCGAACCAGCTTTGCGATCTAAAGTTATTGATTACCCCGGATAAGGCGACCTGGTAGTACTCGTCATCAGCCCAATCCGTCTCGCCCTGGTGCCAGAGAATTCCATCGATAGACGACTTACTAGGCAACTCATTCAACGCCGCTACCACCCGATCGCTTATTTTCTGGAAAAACTCACCGCCGGAATCCCAATGAGCAATGGACGCACCCGGAGCGGTGACCAGGATAAAACCCACCACCCGTTGCGGCCGGCGCTGCGCAACCTTTCTGGCAAAATGGAAGGCAAAATTGTTGGACGGGTCGGTGTCCGGATCATTGCGTGGATGCCAGCCCAGATCCCAGACCTGATGAAGATCGGCTACGCGCCAACCATCGCTGGTGAAGGCAAATGCACTGTCGACTGGTGTATCCAACGCGGCGTCGTAGGAGGTATCCGCACCCAGCGCATTGGACTGCCCGGTGACCAGAACCACGTCAGTAATATCTGCGGGGGTATATGCGCCGAATATTGCTGGTGTACCGATCGGTGTATCCAGGGGTGTCCCGGCCGGCGCGGACTGCGGTGTCACTACCGGCTCGACCGACGACGATCCGCTATTGCTGCCACCGGTGTCGGTTGGGACAAGCGCTGTAGAGTCTTCACTCTGGCACGCAGCTAGAATCAGCATGAGTGCTGCGACTATCGCCATCGAAGCGACTCGTCCGGTAACACGCACGGCAAATACAGACAGACCACGGGATTTATACAAGGCTGGAGTACTGCGTGCTTGCGACAAATTCAGTTTGGGCATAGGGAAATTAACTTCTACGGTCCGGCAGATCAGCGCCGCTCGTTACACCTCATTATACCGGATTTAGCGGTCATTAAATGACAATGGCTTTAAATTCACCAATCAGCTTTCAGAGCAACCCCGGGCACAAAACAAACGGCCTGTATCAGCACAGCAGCAGATCGGACAACCTTCTTTGCGAAGCGTTCGCAGTTCTGTAAATCCGTGGCAGTTACAAGACTCTGGTGCTTCCGGGTACGGACTATTGCTACCGTGGCTCCCCAGAGTATGGCGGCAACGGCTTTCCACGCGCCCGGTCATTATAACCGCCAGCGTGCAAAATCCGTCTGTCGTTGATGTAATCGCCCTGAGTACCGGGTGCCGGGCTGCGTTTGGCGCAGTATGATTCTGCCCGCTTCCATCGGCCCGTGCCCAACGTCAAATGCCGGGAATCACCCGGCACAGCAGGTTGTCAGTGCCTAGCGGGTTTCCAGCCAATGCTGATGAGCAAGATCAATCCCGGCCCGTGCGCGGGTAAACAGATCGTCGATCTGCGCTTCAGTGATGATCAGTGGCGGCGACAATATCATCGCATCATCGACGGCGCGCATGATCAGACCATTATCCATACAACGGTCCCGGCAAAAGCCGCCTATAGAACCGTCGGTGCCAAACGTCCCATTGCCGGGTTTATCAGGAACCAGCTGAATAGCACCCAGCAACCCGATGCCGCGCACTTGTCCGACTAACGGATGTGCGCTGAGTTCTTGCAAGCGTTTTTGAAAGTACGGCGCAATGCGCTCACCGGTTGTCTCCACGATGCGCTCACGCTGCATCAGTTCAATGTTGGCCACCGCCGCGGCGGCACAGGCCGGATGACCGGAGTAAGTATACCCGTGATTAAACTCACCGCCCTGCTCTAGACCGGCTACCACGCGATCACTGACCACCACGCCGCCAATCGGCAGATACCCCGAGGATAGACCTTTCGCAATGGCCATCAGATCGGCGGTGATATTGAACTCATCGGAGCCAAACCATTTTCCGGTCCGGCCGAACCCACAGATGACTTCATCTGCGACCAACAGAATATCGTGTTTGGTGCAGATTTTCTGTATCAACGGCCAGTAGGTTGCCGGAGGTACAATGACTCCGCCGGCGCCTTGCACCGGCTCGGCAATAAATGCCGCAACATTGCCCGCACCCAGCTCTAGGATTCTCTCTTCCAGTGCCAATGCAGCACGTTCTCCGAAGTCCTCTGGCGTTTCGTCGAAGCCGTTAACAAACCAGTGTGGCTGCATGATGTGCTGAATGTCGGCAATCGGTAATCCGCCCTGCTTATGCATGGGTTTCATGCCACCGAGGCTGGCACCTGCCATGGTGCTACCGTGATAGGCGTTCTCGCGACTGATGATGATTTTTTTGTCCGGCTTGCCGAGTGCAGACCAGTAGTGGCGAACCATACGCACTACCGTGTCGTTTGCCTCTGACCCGGAGCTGCAGAAAAACACCCGATTCAGATGCTCGGGGGTGAGCTCTGCGACCCGCGCCGCTAACTCAATAACCGGCGGATGGCTGGTCTGAAAAAAAGTGTTGTAATACGGCAATTGCTGCATCTGCTGATACACCGCATCCATAATTTCGCGTCGACCATAGCCTGCATTAACACACCACAGCCCGGCCATACCATCGAGAAACTGGTTGCCATCGGTATCCCACAGATGGACACCCTCAGCGCGTTCGATGACTCGCGTGCCCTTTTTATTCAGTGCCTGGGTATCGGTAAACGGATGCAGGTGATGCATGGCATCTAACTGCTGCAATGTTTCAGTTGATGTATTGTGCAAGCCTTCCAAAGGACTTCTCCGTAGCGTGGGCAATATTCTGTGAGGTAGGTGATTAGCCGCCGGTCAGCCCCGGACAGCTTTGCCGGTTTTCGGCACGCGCCATTACAGATACTAATCCAGCACTCCGACGCGCTGTTTAAAGTTTACGCCCGATATTGACGCCTGCGCGGACAATGCCGCCACCGCACTAGCAATATCGTCAGAAAACGCAGCCACCGCAACACTGTAAGCCGCTACCATCGCAGAGTAGTTTTCTTCAGCGACCGGCACACGGTACTCGGTAATCCTGGTGTCAATCAACCGCGCTCGTTTCTCTCCGGTCAACACCTGCCAACGAATCTGCAGATAAACGTCACTGTTAACGGAACCGATCATCTGCAGCACATCAATTCGAACCTGATAGTCGATCTGATTGCCCAGCCACGGATAGGCATAGAGTTTATTCAGGCCAAGCCGCCCTGCAATATTGGTGATAACAACACGCGATATATTTTCTCGCAGCGGCTCACTCCAGCGATGATACTCGGCCACATTGAGCTGATTGCTGTCACGTGGTGTGACAATATTCGGTCGATTGATCGTTTCAGGGATGGTGATCGGACCCACGCCGATCGCCAACCGGGCGAGTCTGTCAGCATCTGAGCGGGAACCACGCGATACCGGCTCTGCTGCGGCCTCCGGTGTCAGCACGTAATAGTCCGGCAACGGCGTGTTAATGCAGCCAGCCCCGGCCATCGCAAGCACCATCACAGCGATACGCAACAGCCCATCAGAGAACAGGGGTTTCTTCATTTTGTCGTAATACTCAGGCAAAGCCACAGATCTGCTTATCATAGCCGGTTGATCCTTTGAGTTCATCGATCAGTCAACCACCGGGGGGTTATCCCGATTATTTGCCAAACAGGAACTCTTCCGGCTTTTTCTCGACCGACTCTGACACCGCGAGCACCGCCCGGGAGGCTGCCTGCAGATCTTTAAGCGTATTGAGCAGGTTGTAGTAAAGCGGAGAATCCGGCGCAATGCCTGCCATTGATTCGTCAGCAGTAGCAACAAACTCGCTCATTTGCGCGGAGAGACTGGTCAGCTCCCGACGCAGGTTTTTGCCGAGCGTTGCATACTCCACAATGGCTGAGTCGGCAGAGTCAAAGGTCCGGTCTACTCGCTCCGGCAAAGCCAGGTCATCGAACTGCCCCAACAGGGTATTGGCTCTGGCAACCGCCGAGTTAGCATTTTCGAACAGCTCCTGCAGCGGCAAGGCGTTGATTTTTGCCAATGCCTTTTGCACACCATCGGTCACCTGATCAAGATCAGACGCCACACTTGGCATAATCGAGATCCCCTCCGAATTCTGTGTGAGCGGACCGCTAATCCCTTCGTTATAGACGTCGAGCGCGATATACAACTGCCCGGTCAGCAAGCTGCCGGTCTGAAGTTTGGCACGTAATCCATTGGCAATCGCGTCATTAATGATTTGAGAATCCTCAGTATCAACGAACTGAAAACCCTGCACCCGCTCGGGCTGAACCTCGATGTATACCGGTACGGCGACCGATTTACTGTCGGCATTGTAAGTCAGCTTTATATCCGTCACGCGCCCGATCTGCACACCGCGAAACTCAACCGGTGCTCCTCGCGATAACCCGCGTACCGATTCATCAAAATAGACAACGTAACGATATTTACCAAGACTCACATCCTGTATCAACACCTCCGTCGCCGCCTCCTGGGAATCGTGCAGCAAAAACGCATAGCCGTCTTCGACGGTCCTCGGGAATTCGTACTCATCAATGATATCGAAGGCAACGCCTCCTTGGGCGAGGCCTTCGAGTGATGGTGTTCGAACCTTAAAACCGCTGGAGTTTACTGTCAGATCGACGCCGCTGACATTCCAGAACTGCGTAGTGTTGCGGATAATCTTGTGATGTGGCGCTTCGACAAAAATCGTAAACTCCACTCCTTCATAGTTATCCTGAAATCGCTGCGCTTCAATCTGTCCCACTTTGACCTGTCGAAAGTACACCGGCGACCCGACCCCGACGTAACCGGCTCGCTTGGCCTGTAGCTTAAGTCGCAGACCCGGCGCGTCTTCATCGGTCAGTGGAGGTTGCTCAAGCCCTGTAAAAGCAGTGACAACATCACCACCGAGAATTGAATTGACCTGTATGTAGGCTCCGGACAGCAGAGTCCCCAAACCCGACACACCGCTGGTGCCAACACGCGGCCGTACCACCCAGAATCGCGCATGCTCATTAAGGTAACGCTTTGAATCCACCGTCATTTTGGCGGTCACCACCACGGAATCCAGCCCCTCGCTGAGGCGGATTTTATCGACAACCCCGATATTCACATCGCGATATCGGATGGGGGTTTTACCGGCAATCAACCCCTCGGCACTGGCAAACTGAATCTCTATTACCGGCCCTTGCTTCTGGAAAAAAGTAAACGCCAGATAAAGCCCTAACGCCGCAGCAAGCACCGGAGCAAGCCAGAAAACTGAAATTCTCTGACTACGCCGCGGCCGTTCAATATTCGGTCGCGCCGCCTCGACGTCGTAACTGCGCTGCCGGTAGTGGCTGGAGGCATTTTTTGGTCGTCTGAAACGCTCGTTCACAGTGGATCAGTCCCAGATCAAGCGGGAGTCTAAGGAGATAGCGGACAGCATGGTGAAGATGACTGACGCACCAAACGCGGTAGCCCCGACGCCGGGTTCGATCTGTGCCACAGAGCCAACCTGTACCAACGCGGCTAGAATGGCCACCACAAACACATCAATCATCGACCAGCGACCGATAAATTCAGTCAGTCGAAATAATCGCGTGCGATCGTATTGTCGCTGGCGGTATTTACTCTGTATGGAAATCAACAAATAGCCAACCGCAAAAAATTTTAGAACAGGCACCACAACACTTGCCACAAAGACCACCAGCGCCACCGGATAGGATTTAAGTTCCAGTAGCACCAGAATTCCGCCGAAAATAGTGTTGGGTTGAGAATCCCCAAACACTGAGGTAAACATGATCGGATAAATATTGGCCGGAATGTAAGCCAATAATCCAGCCAACAACCATGCCCACGAGCGCTGCACACTCATTGGCTTGCGCGAGTGTAATCGTGCGTAGCACAACTGACACTGTGGCGGCGTCAGTAACCCTTCCGCAGACAACCGGGTAATCGTACCGCAGGCAGGACAGGCAACCAGACCGCATTCAGCCGCAGTTTTCATGACACTCCACGGTCTACAGGTCCGTTATCCCGGGCGCTCAATATCGCTAACCGGCCACCACGGGAGTGGCTGATAAATTCCCACAGTGTGTGGTTATCAACCATTTGAGCAGCAACCGCCGCAAGAATGTTCAGCACAGCAAACGCCCAGAAAGACAGTCCAAGAATAATATTCGCCATTGATGCCAGTTTGACTAAAGCCACAATCGCACCGAGCAGATAGATTTCCATCATGCTCCAGGGCGAAAGACTCACAATGCCTCGAAAGACCAGTTCAATACCCGGCAACCGTTTGCCAGCGCGAAGCGGCAACAATATGTACAACAGCCCCACCACCCGCAATAACGGGATCAAAATGATAAATCCGAAGCACAGTAAACCCAGCAGCCACATACCCTCGTCCGACAACGCAAACACCGCAGAGATAATCGAAATACTTTGCGTGTTACCGGAGACACTGATGGCCAGAAACGGAAACGAATTTGCCACCACAAACATAATCAACGCCGCCACACTCACCGCCAGCGTGCGGTCTATGCTGTTGTATTTTCTGGCGTACAGAAACGCATTACAGCGAATACAGCGGGCCACCGCACCGACCGGCAGGTCGTGTTTTTCATGCAGCAGATCGCACTCGTGACAAGCAACCAACGACAATAGCAGCGTATCGACTCGCGTACGCGCAGTCGGCGGATGTTCAGAGTCGTTCATTGCCGGCAATTCCGGTAGTTGTCAGTCAATTTGGTATCCAGCACTCGCCGACAGTCAGGCCCCCAGTCGTTTGACATCACAAGAAGCAATCGCGTTGACGTCGCCGGCGGTCGTAACCACCGATGCGTCGAAACCATCCACCAACACCCGCTGGTTGTGCGCTGAGCAATAGATTGGCGTGTGCATCCCAACAACCTTGGCAAGAACGCGGCCAGAATCTGCCGTCGCCGGGAAAGGCGATGCTAATCAATAGTCGCGGGCCACTTTGCGACAGCGGCCGTTGGCTAACGACCGGGCAGTCCGGCTTGGAGTATCACGCTTTTAGATAAGCCAGATCAAAGACCTCATGACCCAGTCGACGACCGCGTTGCTCAAACCTGGTAGTCGGCCGACTGGCAGTAATACTGGAAAGACGTGGCTCATCGTGAACGCGTTCAAAACCCTCGCAGTCGGCAAGCGCCTGCTCCATGTGAATGGCGTAGGACTCCCAGTCCGTGGCCATATGCAGTACCGCACGATCGGTCATCAGCGGCAGAAGCAGTTTAATAAACTCGGCGTTGACGATCCGCCGCTTGTGATGCCGTGTCTTGTGCCACGGATCCGGAAAATACAGATTCAGACGATCAATGCTGGTGTATTCGATGTGCTTTTCAAGCAATTCCAAAGCATCATAGCGAATCAATCGGACGTTGCTTAACTCGCGACTGGCAATTTCACCAAGCGCGTGCCCGACCCCGGGTAAATGAACCTCCACGCCTAGAAAATTTATTTCAGGGTTGGCCTCAGCCATCTGTGCCAGCGCTTCGCCGTTGCCAAAACCGATTTCCATCCAGACAGGTGCGACGCGCTCGAACGATTGGTTCAAGTTGAATTTAGCAGCACCAACTTCGAGTCCGAATTGAGTCCAGTGCAGATCGAGGCTGCGCTGCTGCCCTTCGGTTAACCTGCCCTGACGCAAAACAAAAGTGCGGATAGAGCGTCTACTTAGTGTGGTTCCCATAGATGAATGTCGCGTGCCTGAGCTTAAAGGTTAGGGTGGGTGTCCTATTTTACGTGGAAAAGCCGCACAGTTGCATGCATTAAGTATCAACACCGCAACGCGCTGGAGCCTGCGGTTACTAATTCCGCAACGCTGGTAGACCTCGATTTTTTTCTTTCTGCAACAAAGCAGTGATGGTCATCTTAGGGGATCAACTATATACTCAGAACAGTGGAGGTCGCTTTTGTTTGCACGGCCAATGGCACTTGCCTGTTCGGCTAATGTCGCCGTCTTCTCACCGGTTTCACCTGCTCGATCATTCGCGTTTTAAAAAAGTGAATCGATTTTTGCACCACTAGCTGTATCCAGCTTTTTAGTCATTCCATTGGCGATCCCCCGGGCATTGTCAGGACTATGGCACTTGCCTGCGTGCCGCTGGGAGTTCATCAGAAAAAATCGATGCCTGACTTTTTCTGCGTTTGACCGCCGTACACATTAATACACCGCCAGACTGAGACTCTCGGAGACCACCTCTGAATCAGGCCGGGCAGAAAATAAAGAGGTCATTAGCCCGAACACTATGAATGAAGCCAGCGCACTCACCTCAGAAATTATCCTTGTGTTGGGCTTGCTTTCATTTACGGTTTATCTGTTCGTCTCTGAAGTAGTGCGTATCGATGTGGCGGCCATCACCATCATGGTGTTACTCGGCCTTACCACCATGATCCCCGGCCTCACCCCCGTCATCAGCACCACCGAGTTATTCGACGGCTTCTCGAGCAACGCAGTCATGTCGATCATTGCGGTGATGATTATCGGCGCCGGTCTCGACAAAACCGGCATTATGAGTCGGGTGGCAAACTGGATATTGCGCAAAGGCGGCTCAACCGAAGCACGCGTCACCCCGCTGATCTCCGGTACCGTCGGCATCATTTCCAGCTTTATGCAAAACGTCGGTGCCGCAGCGCTGTTCCTGCCGGTTGTCAGCAGAATCAGTCGCCGTACCAATATCCCGATGTCGCGCATGCTGATGCCAATGGGATTTTGCGCCATCCTCGGCGGCACCGTTACCATGGTAGGTTCAAGCCCGCTGATTCTGCTAAACGATCTGCTGCTGTCTTCAAACAAGGCGCTTCCGGCCGAGAACCAAATGCAGACGTTCGGCCTGTTCGATGTCACTCCAATCGGACTCGCCTTAATCACGACAGGTATCCTGTTTTTTGTTTTGTTCGGACGCTGGGTACTACCTGACGTTAAAGGCGAAAAACAAAAAGAAACCACCACCCGCACTGCTGATTACTTCCAGCGTGTTTACGGTATTACCGGTGAGTTGTTCGAGCTGCAGGCCACTATAGACAGTCCACTGGTCGGTATGACCATCATGCAGATAGAGCGCACGCTTGAAAACGTCCCTTTTGTACTGGCCGTGCGCAACGGTGAAGATGTCACCGTTGTCCCGGATGGCAAAGAGGTCATTTGGGTAAACAGCTACGTCGGCGTGCTGAGTAACAAACGGCAGTTGGTCAAATTTGCACGTCAATACAAAATGCGTATTGTAAAAAGCGAAAACCACTTTGCCAGTGTCATGAATGCCCAGGAAACCGGCATCGCCGAGATCGTCATACCACCGGGCTCTTCACTGGTTGGCCAAAGCCTCAACGACTTACAACTGCGTCGCAACGACGGGCTGCATATTCTGCGTATTTACCGTGCCGGCTACACGCTCGATAAATCCATACGCGATGAACCACTGCAGGGTGGTGATACGCTGGTCGTGCACACATCATGGCGCAACCTGAAAAAACTGCGTAACAACGAAGACTACGCCGTAGTGACAGATCACGTCGACGAAGAACTGCGGCCGAACAAAATCCGGCCGGCGTTGATTTTCTTTGCCATTGCACTATCTCTGGTGCTGTTTTCCGAGCTGCGCTTATCGGTTTCTCTGCTGGTCGGGGCGATGGGCATGGTGCTGGCCGGGGTACTGACAATGGACGAGGCATATCGAGCGGTCAGCTGGAAAACCGTGTTTCTGCTCGCCAGCCTCATCCCTCTGGGTCTGGCCGTAGAGAAGTCTGGCGCGGCAGCCTGGATTGCCGCACAGACACTTCTAGTACTAGGCGATGTTCCGATCTGGCTGTTGCAGGCCGTCATTGCGGTGCTGTCGACTATGTTCACACTGGTGATGTCGAACATCGGTGCCACGGTGTTGCTGGTTCCGCTGGCCGTTAACATCGCCGTTGGTGCCGGCGCTGACCCGGCCATATTCGCGCTGACCGTTGCAATTGCCACATCGAACTCATTCATTATCCCGACCCATCAGGTCAACGCTCTGATCATGGGTCCGGCGGGCTATCGGGTGATCGATTTCATGCGTGCCGGTACATTCATGACGATCCTTTTCCTGATCGTCAGTCTGCTGATGATCAATCTGGTTTTCTAGAATACCCCGGCGATGATAGGGTGCCGGATACTGATCTGCGAACACGGTCCCTCGACTCATGCAATACCGGCAACTCGGCAACACCAGGGTAAGCGCAATCTGCCTGGGCACAATGACCTACGGCACGCAGAACACTGAAGCGGAAGCGCATGGCCAACTCGACTACGCGCTGGAGCGTGGCATCAATTTTATCGACACCGCCGAGCTTTACCCCTCCCCGGTCACCGCCGACACCTACTCCCTCACCGAAACCATAGTCGGCCGCTGGTTACAGCATCAGGATAGGTCATCTGTTGTTGTTGCCAGCAAAGTGGTTGGACCGGCACCGAAAAAATGGATCGGTCATATACGCAACGGACCCCAACTCAACGCAGAACAAATAGAACAGGCACTCAACGAGAGTCTGCGCCGCCTGCGCACGGATTACCTCGATTTGTACCAGATCCACTGGCCGGCCAGAAACACAAACTATTTCGGCAAATCCGGCTACGAGTACGGACGCGACAAACATGACTCCCCTATCGAAGACACGGTTGAGGTACTGGCAAAACTGGTGGCCAGCGGCAAGGTACGTCAGATCGGGGTATCCAACGAAACCCCATGGGGATTGCATCGTTACCTGAGCGCGGCTGATCAGCTATCCGTGCCTGCTATTGTCTCGATACAAAATCCGTATTGCCTGCTGAACCGCAGCTATGAAACAGGACTGGCCGAATTTGCCCACCGTTCAAAGGTTGGCTTGCTGGCCTACTCGCCGCTGGCCGGCGGTACACTGTCCGGCAAATACCTCAAGGGTCAACAGCCCGCAGGGGCGCGGCTGACCCTGCACGCAAACTATTTCTACCGCTACACCACCGCACACGCAGTAGCCGCCATCAGCGAGTACGTCGACATTGCCAACACACACCGGATCGACCCGGCGACGATGGCACTGGCATTTGTTAACCAGCAGCCGTTTGTCACCTCAACGATCATTGGCGCTACCAGACTCGAACAACTAAAAGCTAACATAGACAGTATTACCACCACCCTCGATGCCGACATCATCAAGCAGATAAACAATGTTCATCAACGGCGCCCCAACCCGTGCCCCTGATCGACACCCACGTTCACTTTGACCATCAACGCTTCGACAGCGATCGCGATGCCGTCTACCAGAGGGCAATGGCGAGTAACGTCACCCGAATGATCATTCCAGCGGTATGCAGGGAGCGCTGGACAAACGTTACCGCTGTCGCGCGGCAGTACCCCGGGGTATTTGCCAGTTACGGGCTGCACCCGATGTATCTGCACGAACACCACCCGAATGATCTGCCACTGCTGGAGCAAACGATCACCGGGAACAGTTGCGTTGCCATTGGTGAATGCGGATTGGATGGCACAATGAATGAGGCGAGCCTCCAACAGCAACACGACTACTTCCAGCAACAGCTGCAACTGGCAAAAAAGCACCAGCTTCCTGTGATTCTTCACGCTAGAGGTGCCGTCGAAAAAGTTATTCTGGCGCTGCGCTCAGATGGACCCGGCAAAGGCGTTGTGCATAGCTACAACGGCAGTCTGCAGCAGGCCTATCGCCTGATCGATATGGGGTATCACCTGAGCTTCGGCGGGCCGGTGACCTATACACGTGCGCGCAAACTGCAGGCGCTGGTCAGGCAATTGCCACTCGACAGTCTGCTGCTGGAGACCGACGCACCTGACCAGACCGGATCGGCACATCACGGCACTCGCAATGAACCCGCGTATCTCACCGAGGTGCTCACCGCTGTGGCGGCTATCCGGGGTACCGGGGAATCTTCAATCGCTCAGGCCTGCAATCGCAACGCCTGCGGGTTATTCGGCCTGCCTGCGCAATCAGACTAACGCTGCGCTGAGGACTTCCAATCCGTGCAGACAAACACACCGCATGCGTTGTCCCGGACGCGATATTTAGTACGGAAAACGTTGCGGCACGTAGATTTTCTCCATCTCATTTTCGATCCAGGTGCTGGCTTCAAGCAGCACATCGTCTGCGTTTCGATTGTCGGTTGGAATCGGCGGGCCAACCGAAATGGTGATGGTACCCGGCCATTTTAGAAAACTGTGCCGTGGCCAGAATTCTCCGGCGTTGTGTGCGACCGGTAAAACCGGTGCGCCGGTTTTGACCGCGATTACTGCGCCGCCTTTTTTATAGGCGGGTGCAGCCCCCAGTGGTGTTCGGGTCCCCTCGGGAAAGATAGTAATCGAAAAACCATTATTCACCTTGATACGGGCCTGGTCGATGAGCTGCACCATCACCCGACGGCCGGCGGATCGATTGATATAGATATAATCAAGCGCGGCAAACGCCCAGCCAAAAAAGGGTATCCAGAGTAATTCCCGTTTGGCCACATACACCGAATGCGGAAAAAACAACTTCAGTGCAAACGTCTCCCAGGTGGACTGGTGCTTGGCGAAGATAATCGCGGGCTCGAGCGCAGTATGCTCGCTGCCACGTAACTCAAAGTTTATTTTGCAGGTTACTTTCAGCCACCAGATAACAAACCGTACCCACAAATTGACCACGTCATAGCGCCGGCGCAGCGGCAGCACCACGGACACCAGTACAGGTAGCCAGTACACGGCAATTGATATCGCAAAAACTACCCAGAACAGTAGCGAGCGCAGGTACAACACCGGACGGGGCGGTAGTGTATTTGTCATGGGAGTCGTCGTAAAAACCTTGCAAAATATTGGGAACTTCAGGGGCCTTGCGTAGCGGCAGAAATTCAGCGGCTCGCAACACTCAATCGCTCATTGCGTTCTTTACTGTGGAGGTTCATCGAAGGAAAGGACAAGAGACTCATGAGATTCGTGTAACTGCTTTGTCAACCGATAATGAAGCACGCTCGGACGTCGGCACTATAAGCTAAAAGCACCGCACGGTGCGGGCAATTTCCGTATCAGAATAACTTTACGACTCATTCAACAGGATTTAGTCGACAACGGCCAATAGATCATCGACAAACGACGCCAGATCATCGAACACGGCGATGTTTTCAAGGTGTCGGTTTTCCTCAAGCGTCCGATTCCCGTGCCCTGAGCGCACCAGCACCGGTGTCGCCCCGACCACCATGGCCGACTGTACATCCCGCAGTGAATCACCCACCAGGGGCACTCCGGCAAGCTCGATATCGAGCCGTTTCATCACGCTGTGCAGCATGCCCGGACGCGGCTTGCGACAATTGCAGTCGTCGTCCGGCTTGTGCGGACAGATAAACACCGCATCAATACGCCCGCCGCTGGCCGCAACCGTCTGATGCATGCGCTCGTGAATTGCGTGCAGATCCTCAAGCGTCAGCAAGCCACGCGCAATACCACTCTGGTTAGTCACCACTACCACGCGATAATCGGCCTGACACAAACGCGCGATCGCCTCGATGCTACCTTCAATGGGCACCCAGTCACTGTCGGAGCAGATGTAATTTTCCGACTCTTCGTTAATGACACCATCTCTGTCGAGTAACACCAGTTTCATGAGGTCGTGGAGTCCATCGGCTTAACCGGTCGCTTGTAACAGCGGGTTCAAACAGGGAGACATCAGGATTGCAGCCCACCGAGCTCGGCAACATGTGAAAAGAGCCCGCGCAGCTCCGACAACATGGCCAATCGATTGTTGCGCACAGCAGAATCTTCAGCCATCACCATCACCTCTTCAAAATACGTATCAACGGGCTCTCTGAGAGCGGCCAGTGATTGCAGCGCGCGGGTGTAATCACCCGCCGCAAACAGCGGCTCGATCAGTGCCTTGCGCTCGGTAACCGCGCTGTGAAGTTTGCGTTCGGTGTCATTTTCAAAAAGGCTCTCGTCGATAGCCACGGACTCAGACAAGGTATTTTTCTTCAGTATATTGGAAATGCGCTTGTTGGCAGCCGCCAGGCTTTCTGCCTCGGGCAGTGTCGAGAATGCCACCACTGCTTTGATGCGCCGATCAAAATCACCGGGCGCTGTCGGTCGCACGGCGGCGACAGCCTCAAAAACCTGTGGGCTGACTTCCTGTGCGGTGTAATAGGCACGCAGACGATCAAGCATAAAATCAAACACCTCGTTAACAACACCCGCAGCATCTGCTTTATCGCCAAGGCCGTCAGCCGCCTGCTGCAGTAATGCTTCAAGGTCGAGTTCAAGATCGCATTCGATAATCGTGCGCAAAACGGCTAGCGCTAAACGTCGTAGGGCAAACGGGTCTTTAACACCGGTAGGCTTTTGGCCAATGGCAAAAATACCAACCAGCGTGTCGAGTCGATCGGCAACCGCCAGCGACTGACCCACCGCCGACTGCGCTAACCGGTCTTCAGCGTTGCGCGGCAGGTATTGCTCACTGAGTGCCAGGCTAACCGCATCGGGCTCGTTCTGCAGTGCGGCATAGTATTGACCCATAATGCCCTGTACCGAGGGAAACTCACCGACCATCTCGGTCATCAAATCACATTTCGATAACTCGCTCGCACGCTCTGTGTGGGCGACATCCGCACCGATCTGTCCGGCAATAGTGCAAGCCAGCTTTCCGACGCGCTCGGTTTTTTCAAAGACACTGCCGAGCCTGGTTTGAAACACTACCTTTTTCAGTGTGGCGATATGATCCTGCAATGGCTTCTTGCGGTCCTGCTGCCAGAAAAACATCGCATCCGCCAGCCGCGGTCGAATCACAACCTCGTTGCCGATACGCACCTGATCGGGATCAGTGCTTTCAATGTTGGAAATCGTGATAAAGCGCGGCATCAGTTTTCCCGATGCATCCAACACAGGAAAATATTTCTGGTTGTCTTTCATTGTGGTGATCAACACTTCGGACGGAATCTCCAGATAGACCGACTCGAACTCACCGGCCACCGGAACCGGCCACTCCACCAGAGCGGTTACTTCATCGAGCAATGCTTCATCGACCACTGCCTCGCCGCCCAGTGCCTTCGCCGTGGTGGCGACACCATCGGCAATTATCTGCCGGCGCTCTGCAAAGTCTGCGATCACCATCCCCTGATCCTTCAACGCCACCCGGTAGTCGGCGGGATTGCCGATCTCAATCAGTGCTGAACTGTGAAAGCGATGGCCGCGCGTGCTGCGGCCTGACTGCAGCCCGAGAATCTCTGCCGGTACCACATCGTTACCCAGCAGCATCAGCAACCAATGCGCGGGCCTGACAAATTCAACGCTGCTATCACCCCAGCGCATGCGCTTTGGGATAGGCAATGCCGCCAGCGTTGCAGAGACGATATCGGGCAGCAACTCAGCTGACGCCAGGCCGACCTGCTCAATATTGCAAACCAGCCACTCGCCTTTGTCAGTTTTCAGGCGTTCGAGGTCTGCAATCTCGACTCCGCAGGAGCGGGCAAATCCCATTGCAGCCTTGCTCGGGTTGCCGTTTTCGTCGAAAGCGGCTGCAACAGCGGGTCCGCGTTTTTGCAGTTTGCTGTCTGCTTGTCGCATCGGGACATCGGCGATATGCACCGCAAGCCGTCTGGGTGACGCAAAAACATGGGTATCGCTGCCCGCGATCTGCGCGTCCTTTAACCCTTTGTTTATCCCTTCTGCAAAAGCGTTGGCCAGCGTCTGCAGGGCCTTGGGCGGGAGCTCTTCAGTACCCAGCTCTACCAGGAAATCTGCTCGATCCGTCATGCTGCCGCCCCTTTTTCCTGTCCATTGGCTAACAGTGGAAATTCAAGCTTCTCGCGGGCGGCAAGATAGGCTTCTGCGACTCCCCTTGCCTGTTGTCGGATACGCAATATAAAGCGTTGCCGTTCGGTGACCGAAATAGCGTGCCGCGCATCGAGCATATTAAAAGTATGTGACGCTTTCAGTACCTGCTCGTAGGCAGGCAATGGCAACGCGAGCTCGCTCAAACGCTGCGCTTCTGCTTCGTGACTATCGAACATGGTAAACATAGCGTCGACGTTGGCGTGCTCGAAGTTGTAGGCCGATTGCTCTATTTCATTTTGCAGGTAGACATCACCATAGGTGACGACAGAGTTGCCGTGCTTTGACCAGACCAGATCATAAACGCTATCGACCCCTTGTATGTACATAGCCAGCCGCTCGAGGCCGTAGGCTATCTCACCCATCACCGGACGGCACTCAAGCCCCCCCACCTGTTGAAAATAAGTAAACTGAGTGACTTCCATGCCATTCAGCCAGACCTCCCAGCCAAGACCCCAGGCACCCAGTGTCGGTGACTCCCAGTTATCTTCAACAAACCGGATATCATGTACCAGCGGGTCAAACCCCAGTGCTTTCAGTGACCCGAGGTAGAGCTCCTGAAATTGATCAGGAGACGGTTTCATCACCACCTGAAATTGAAAGTAGTGTTGCAGGCGATTAGGATTTTCACCGTAGCGACCATCGGTCGGGCGACGCGAGCCCTGCACATGACAGGCACTCCACGGCTCCGGGCCGATAGCTCGCAGGAAGGTCGACGAATGAAATGTGCCGGCACCGACTTCCATATCGTAAGGCTGCTGTACCGTACAACCTTGTTCACTCCAGTAATGCTGCAGCGCAGCAATCAGGCCCTGGAATGTGGTCAATTCATAGTGCAAATCGATACTCCCGTTAAATAGATGATGGTCAGCTCTCGGGATTGAATGATCTTAAGCGGCAAACCGGCAACCTGCTATTGTAACTTGCACGGCTCACCAAAAATAGGACGCACGGCGGCGTTTGCACCCATTTTCGGTTAAATCGTGTACACTTATGCGGCCACCAAATACGCCAAATACCGCGCACTATGTTTGCGCTTTGAAACCCTGATGCGCTGGGTAGAGTCCGGTAAAATTTGTACCGGCACGGCACACCATCTACCTGTAAGCCCGTTTTTGGCCTGCACATAATACTTGTCCGGGGTAACGACCTGCCGGAAATTTAACCAGGTCCACCCTGGTACACACCACAGCTAATCTAACTGATCGAGGAACCCGATGAGCGCAAATGACGTATTAAAAATGATGAAAGAAAACGCTGTGACTTTCGTCGACTTTCGCTTTACCGATACACGCGGCAAAGAACAGCACGTCTCAGTACCAAGCCATCAGGTCGAAGAAGACACCTTCGAAGAAGGCAAAATGTTCGACGGCTCTTCTATCGCCGGATGGAAAGGCATCGACGCCTCCGACATGATCCTGATGCCGGACGCCTCAACCGCGGTGCTTGATCCGTTCACCGAGGAAGCAACGGTAAACATCCGCTGCGACATCATCGAGCCCGACACCATGCAAGGCTACGACCGCGATCCACGCTCCATCGCCAGTCGTGCAGAGGCCTACATGCTGTCGCAGAATATTGCCGATACCGCCTTCTTCGGCCCTGAGCCCGAATTTTTCATTTTCGACGATGTACGCTGGGGCACCGAAATGGGCAGCACCTATTTCCACATCGATTCCGACGAAGCGGCCTGGAACACCGGTAAAGACATGCCCGGTGGCAACACCGGTCACCGCCCGGGCGTCAAGGGTGGCTATTTCCCGGTCCCTCCGGTCGACTCCCTGCACGACATTCGCGCCGAAATGTGCGTGGTCATGGAGCAAATGGGACTCACTGTCGAGGTTCATCACCATGAAGTAGGCACCGCCGGACAGTGTGAGATCGGCACCCTGTTCAATACACTCGTGAAGCGCGCCGACGAAGTTCAGATTCTTAAATATGTGGTGCAGAATGTCGCACACCTGCATGGCAAAACAGCCACCTTTATGCCAAAACCGCTGGTCGGTGACAACGGCAGCGGCATGCACGTGCACCAGTCATTGTCAAAAGATGGCAACAACCTTTTTGCCGGTGATGAATACGGCGGCCTGTCTGAAATGGCGCTGCATTACATCGGCGGCACCATCAAGCACGCCAAAGCAATTAATGCATTTGCAAATGCCTCCACCAACAGCTACAAGCGCCTGGTGCCGGGTTTTGAAGCACCGGTAATGCTCGCTTATTCGGCACGTAACCGATCAGCCTCTGTACGTATTCCGCATGTTTCCAGCCCTAAGGCACGACGCATCGAAGTACGATTTCCAGATCCGACCGGCAATCCGTACCTCACCTTCACCGCACTGCTGATGGCAGGCCTGGACGGCATCAAAAACAAAATTCACCCCGGCGATGCAATGGACAAGGATCTCTACGATCTTCCCCCGGAAGAAGCCAGAAAAATCCCCCAGGTTGCACACTCGCTGGACCAGGCACTCGACGCACTCAACGAAGACCGCGCCTTCCTGACAGCCGGCGGTGTAATGAGCGACGACATGATCGACGCCTACATTGACCTGAAGATGGAAGAAGTCACGCGCTTGCGCATGGCCACCCACCCGGTTGAGTTCGACCAGTACTACAGCCTGTAACACAGTGCTCTTGCGGCAGAGTTTATTGCTCTGTCGCAAGTTTTCTGCATTTTCTTAAGCTAACTGCAATTGCAGGCCTGAATTTTGTCTGCCCAAGGTACACCATACTTTACTGGAGTACCTTGCGCGTGAGGTCCTTTGCTCTTCTACCCGTTTTTCTTGCCAGCACCCTGCTGGTAGCAAACAGCTCTTCTATCGCCGGGATTTACAAATACATCGACGAGGATGGCCAGGTTGCCTACAGCGATAAACCGGTGGACGGCGCTGAAAAAATGAATATCCGCGAGCGGGCGCCGCGCCCGGAGGCCGGATTCGACACCAACAGCAACCGCGGACAGGGCCCAGAGGGCGAACTGTCCGAGCAAGTGGAGTATGAATCGCTCGAAATCCTGACTCCCCGAAACGACCGCGTCATCGCTGACCGAACCGGCTCGGTTGAAGTTATTTTGCTGCCCACTCCCAGACTGGCCGATGGCCACGAGCTAATCATCGTCGTAGACGGCAAAGACATCAGTCGCGGCAGACATGCTAATGTGACGCTGTCGCAAGTGCCTCGCGGCTCGCACAAAGTCTCTGCCAGAATACTCGATTCAGGGGGACAAACCCTGATGACCTCGCCCACCGTGACGTTCCATGTCAAAAGACCCATCATCGACAAAGACAGTCCACTGGCATACGACAACGACAACTAGTCGGCAGAGCGTATCCGCGGCCTATGCGGCATTAATTCCAACGGCGTCACGGCACGAGACCACGTCACTCTCAGCTAACGCCACAACGCGCATTTCAGCAACCAAAAACCGGCACAGCACGGCGCGGGCGATTGTCAGCGCTGTGCCGATTAACCACAGCAATGCAACACAACAGCCCGGTGGCTGGTAAACTCCACGTCTCTGAAGTACGACACCGGCGCCGGATTGAACCCCAACGAAAGCTTGCTCAACCACACCAGTGTGGCCGTGGTATCGCTTGATAGCACGCAACGCATACAGTGGATGAATTTATCAGCAGAAGCGATGCTCAGTTGCAGCCAGCGGGTTGCCCACGGGCAGAACATCACCCGGCTGTTCTCTCTCCCCGATACACTGGTGTCGCAAATCAAAGAGACCCTGCTGACCGGCCAGATACTGATCAGCCGCAAGCTGGAAATTGCCACGCGGGCGCAGGAAACTATCCTGGTCGACTGCATCGCCACACCGATCGACCTGAACAGCAGCGAGCCCAGAGTGTTGCTGGAACTGATGGACATTGACCGGCAACAGAAAATAGCCACCGAGCAAGCCCTGCTCGAGCAACAGGAGCGCTCACAGAATATACTGCGCGGGGTCGCTCACGAGGTACTCAATCCGCTCGGCGGTATCCGCGGTGCTGCACAACTTCTGGAGTTGGAGCTGACCGGATCATCACTGACCGAGTATACCCAGCTATTGATCAAAGAAGCCGACCGCTTGCAGGATCTGGTGCAGCGCATGCTGGGGCCCAACACGCGCCTGATCCCCGACTATCACAACATCCATGAAATTCTAAACTACGTGCGGCGCCTGTTACTCGATGGCACGGCAAAAGATATGCATGTGGTGCTCGACTACGACCCAAGCATCCCTGACTTACATTGCGACCGCGAAAAACTGGTTCAGGTATTTATCAACCTGATCAGTAACGCCATGCACGCTATCCGCGATCTTCCCGACCCCGCCATCACCATAAAAACCCGTGTTGAGCGCAACTTCACCATCCGCGGGCAGCTGAAAAAACTGGTCTGCAAAATACAGGTCATTGACAATGGTAACGGCGTTGACGCCAAACTGGCCGAAACCTTGTTCGACCCGCTGGTGTCTGGCAGATCCGGAGGCACAGGACTGGGCTTATCAATTGCGCAATCACTGGTGGTGCAGCACGGCGGATTGATCGACTACCAATCAAAGCACAAGCACACGGTTTTTGAAGTCACCGTCCCCATTGACGAACAGCACATCGCAGGTAATCCGATGCAAGGCCATTCAGATGAATCGTAATCGCGTCTGGGTCGTCGACGACGATCAGTCGATACGCTGGGTACTGGAGCGCGCGTTCCAGCAGGCTGAGATAGAAGTCGACAGTTTCGAAAGCGCCGAAGAAGCCATTGCGGCACTGAAGCAACATGCACGCGCCCCTGATGCGATCATTAGTGACGTGCGCATGAACGGCATGAGCGGTCTGGAATTGCTGGCCGAACTACGCGACTCCCGACAAACGACTCCGCCAGTGATAATCATTACCGCCCACGCCGACCTCGACACTGCGGTGTCAGCCTACGAAGGCGGCGCATTCGAGTACGTACCAAAACCGTTCGACGTCAACGAAGTGATCGCTATCACCCGTCGCGCTTTTACCGACACCTCAGGTTCAGCAAAGCGCGTCGAACGCCCACCCAAAGAACAATCAGGCCTGATCGGTGAATCACCACCCATGCAGCAACTGTATCGTTCTATAGGCAGACTGGCACGCTCACACGCAACCGTATTGATCAATGGCGAAACCGGCTCAGGAAAAGAGCTTATCGCCAAGGCACTGCACCAGCACAGCGCACGATCAGAGCAACCGTTCATTGCCCTTAATATGGCCGCTATATCGCAGGACCTTATGGAGTCCGAATTGTTCGGCCACGAGAAAGGAGCATTCACGGGCGCCAGCGAACAGCGCAAGGGGCGCTTCGAGCAGGCCGATAACGGCACGCTGTTTCTAGATGAAATCGGTGACATGCCAGCAGAATTGCAAACACGATTACTGCGCGTGTTGTCAGAAAACCAGTTTTTCCGCGTCGGCGGACGCACGGCGATCCAGGTCGATGTGCGAATCATTGCCGCGACTCACCAGGATCTCGAATCCCTGGTACAAAGCAAGCTCTTCAGAGAAGACCTGTTCCACCGCCTGAATGTCATTCGCATCAATGCGCCGCCGCTGCGTGAACGACCGGCTGATATCCCCCTGCTGCTTAAATACTTTCTGCATCAAGCGGCCGACGAACTCGGTAGCGTCGAAAAAACCTCATCCGCCGAGCTCGACCAACACTTACAACAGCTATCCTGGCCCGGCAACGTAAGACAACTGGAAAATCTGGCGCGATGGCTGACCGTGATGGCCGCCGGGCATGAGCTAGGTATCAACGATTTACCGGCAGACTTAGCACCCGCAGAGCAGGCAATTAGCAACGCCGGTGACTGGACACAAGCCCTGCAAACCTGGATCACTACCGCCATTCAGGACAAACAACCCGAGATCGGTAAACTGGCTGCCGAAGCGATGGAACGAACCTTGATTTCCAGCACACTGAAATGCACCGGCCACCGCAAACAGGAAGCAGCACTACTACTGGGATGGGGCCGCAATACATTGGCCAGAAAGATGAAAGAGTATGGCATCGAATAATCCAGCCAACTCGTTTAACGCCTGACGCTGTCAATACAATAGCGGTCAGCTGACATTTACACGCATTAATCAAAGCAACAACATGAAATTCAATTCCACCGTACTCCGTCCGTTGTGCACCACTCTACTGCTGTGTCTCTGCACGTTACCATTCAGCGCATCCAAAGCGACCTCAACATCGCCGACAAACGAAACAAGCCTGCAGGACAACAAATGCCTGCAGCAATTAAAAGACACTGATCTGGTGGTTGTATCCGCCGCGTTTCACGATGGCACTGGCGGATTCAGCCAACTGAAAGAACTGACCAGCCGCGAGCCCTGGGGCAATGCGGTCAGTATAGACATGAAAGAGAGCCTGGAGAAACTACTCAGGGATCACAGTCCGTTTCTAATTCTACAGATGACTAAAAAACAGGCGATCGTTCTGGATGATCATCGGGATTTAATAAAATGGGTATTAGTGCAGAGTTTAGAAAAAACCTGCAGCTGAGCTGCTCATTCATCACTGATCGCCACCAGCCTGCAGGGGTTTTTCCGGTAAACGCTATAAAGGCAGCGTTAATACGCCGGCGCAGTCTGCGGCCTCGGCAATAACATTCCATTCATCATCCACCACACAATCTTCACTGCCGTCAAAGGCCTGCAATCTGCCGGTACCGGCTTTTCCATCATCGATTTTCAAGTCCAGTTCGTACATAACGGCCACCGGTATTCCGCTGCCAGTGGTTAACTCATGTGCCGCGGCCGTCCGGCCAATGGCATTTGTCGAGTGCGATATTTTATAGAATCCATTAAACGGGTTGGATGGACAGGTCGCGACGCTGCAATCGGTATCGGTGCTGGCGGAGGCCCCGCCATCGAAGCTGCCATTAATGAATCCGGCACTGGACAGATGCTGCCAAACACCCCCAATCTCAGCGTCAGTGTCCACTAGCGCATTGGCATTACCGTTTTTCGCCTCAGCTGAGATATGTGAATCAGCGCTGCCAAAGTCACCGGGCAGGGATCGGTATCTGTCCTGAAAAGATATCCAGGCGGTTTCTATTCCGACCAGGTCATTGGCGATACTTCTCACCCGCGCGCTATTGATCATCGACTGCCCTTTCATAACGCCGCCGAGCAGAAGACCAATGATCAGCAATACAATAGCAATTTCTATTAACGTAAAACCCTGTTGCTTTTTACTCACTACTACTTCCTCATAAAGACTACCGTTGAAAGACTGATCAGCAGGTGCTCACTGCTAATCGGTTGAAAACCCTCTAGGGCAACACAGCGGCTTTTAACAGCTCTGTATAGAGAATACTCTCAGACAACCAGACGACAATATCATCAAACTGATCATCACCCTGCTGATCGACATCTCTGCTGACAAATCGGGCGTCGAGGTCAACGTTCTCTAGTTCATCAGCAGAGCCACTGGAATTCGCAGCCCCCTCCGATACCAGCACCACCGGTATCTGGTTTGCCCTGAGGTGGCTGCAGGCGGCAGCGTCATTGCAGACCTCGAATTCAGGAGCCAGGTATTGCAACCCTACATCACGCATTTCTCCGGCTGTTGTAAAATCCGCCAAACCGTCGCTGTCTGCATCAGAGGCACTCACGCTGTAACGGTAAGGCGAACCCCAGGCATCAATGAGTAATCCATCGGCGTTGTACCGCCCGGCAATGCCGAGGAGCGCCGAGGGTACATAGCCATGCTCGAGAGCACAGTCACCCATCGGTTGACGGCCGGAGTTGATCGGACAGGGGAGACGATGCTGTGCGGCGGCAAAACCTAGCAGCGCCTGGCGGATTTCATACAGCTGTGCGCTGGTAGATTTTCGTTTTCGCTCGACCAGGTTTGCGCCGAACGGGCTCAGCACCGACCCCAATAGCGCGCCCATGATCATCAGCACAATAGCGACTTCAAGCAACGTAAAGCCATTCTGGCCGCTAAGCTTCGGATCAGTCATGGCTCAATCACCACGTACTGGTCGTTGGACAACTCTGACAACCGGGAAAAGTCATACTGCAGATCACCATCAGTTAACGATCCGGTGTCGAGGTAGCTGCTTAACTTGTCGGGGTATTCAAGTCGATCCTGCCCGGTGACCGACGATGCCGTCACGATAGGTTTTCCCACACTGATCAGCAGAACTTCAACAGAACGTCCATTCACCGTAAGTGCATGTGGCGGATCGTCGATGCCGTCGCACCAACCAACCGTTGCTGCAGCAACGCAATGCTCATCAACGTGATAAAACAAATGAGACGGCCAGTCAGATTTTGCAAACCAGATCTCGTTGAGTAAGCGGGACTTCGGCACCTGATCACTGACCAGTTCGCCAAATGCGGCTTCCGCGCAATTGCCTCGCCACAGAGACAACTGCCCCCACAGCAACCCCGTTTTGCAATCGCCCGAGGCACCGAGTTCGCTGGCGTGCGGGTAATAGCCGTGTTGTTGTTTATACTCCTGCAACCAGTCTTTGGCATACCCCAATACACGCCGCTCAACCAGTGGCAGCAACTCATCGCGTGTAATCGGCAGCACACGATCATTACCCTCACGTAGACTGAAAACGGTATCACCGTCTGCATTCTCACCCTCAAGAAAACTCTGCACTGACATCGGAAGTGAACCCCGGTCCTGTGAATCCATCGCGGCCCCCGGCGCCAGAATGACTGCGACAATGTCGTCGCGATCATCAATCGTCAGCAGGTCGTCCATCGATGATGAATTCAAAACATTGTAGGATGGGTTGTAGCGATGTTCAGTGGATACGGCGTACCAGAAATCACGACCTAGAAAGCGCTCCAGATAGTCAATTTCTATGCGCTTACCGGATCGGTTCCATGTCGAGGGTAAATAACCAATGGAGCGGCCGCTACAGCTGAGCGCCGGAGATCCGCTGACTCTCGACGACGGGCAAGGCAGGCGCCCTGCACCGCCGCGAATATTGTGACCATAATGATCCGCGTAGTTAACGGCATAGGCAATCAGTGCGGCTTTCGCTGCAGCCATTGCACGGGTTTCCTCCTGCTGCGCCAGAGCCTGTGTAGAATTTGTCCGGCCAATCAGTATCAATGCCGTAGCGCCAAGCAGCGTCATCATTAACATCAGTAACACCGCACCCGACTGACGCCGCGGTGGCGTGCGCAACACAGACAACAAAGATGACACGCCTCGTGCTTTCACGGCACCGTACCTGTCACGGTTCGCCAATAGGTAAATGCTGCACCCACCGAAACCCGGTGTGTCTCCCGAGGTGTCTGGAATACCGCGCGTCCATCTGCTGCAACCGACAGCAAGGTTACTCCGGAGATGAGATCATTGTTGAATCGCGCTCCATTGATCCATACAGTCCGGCTGCCGTCAGCGTCGACGACAGCACCGTTGTATAAAATGCGTATCGGGATATCCCGAACGATCAAAAGCGGTGCCGTATCAGGCACCCCATCGCTGACCACGGTAGACTCCATCACGACGGCAGTATCGTGACCAGAGGCATCTTCTTCAACGATACGTCGCTGCTCCACAGACATAAACAACCGATTGTCACCAAGCGCTGGAAAACGCTCAGCCGCCCGCGCAGCATCTATACGCACAAACAATATCCCGGCGACAACACTAACCAATCCAAGGCCAGAGGTGGCAGTGAGGCTAAAACTCCAACAGCATGTGTTTTGTCTCATTCAGGAATCCACCGGAGGGTTGCTGTCAGGCGGCGTCAGGGTATACCAATGTATTTGGCACACGACTTCGATACGCCACCGGGAGTCCGGTATTTTTTCCGCTGAGGTGGTCTGACTCGATGGTAAATTAAGCAGATCAATTTCGATCTCTTCTATCGTAAAAAATACATTCATTTTTCGGTAGAGAGCATCAAAGAATTGATAGAGATCAGCATCATGAAAAAAAGAAAGACTCAAGGTCAGACGCACAAGACTCACCACAGGCGCCTGCTTCCCGGTGTTTACCTGGGATAACCCTGTGCTTGACAGCTGTAAAATCTCTGCCGGCGCCATTTCGTAGTCAATTTTGAATTCACTCATCGACTGGCCAATGTCGTCAAATGCTTCAAGCCAGGCAAGTCGATCGACGGCCCCGATATGCCCTGACGACTGCAGGCGTCGAAACTCCGGCCATTCATTTTCTGAAAATTCGGTAGCGTCTATAGAGTTGTCTGCCTGCATCACGGCCGACCTGAAACCCGCACTGGCACCCTGGTATGTATCGATAACGTTCTCAGTTTGCATCAGGCAATACATAATCACGACACCTGACAACAACGCTGTCGCCAATAGAAACGCCAGAGGATTGCGAAGCTCACGAGGCATTTTATTCTGACACCTCAATGTGCAGTTCAATTAAAAAACGGGAATCCCCTTTAACTCCTCCTACACCACTACCAGTCGTTACCCGGTTATCTCCAATACCAAACGGCGCTTCTAATACAACGACCTCGTAATAGCGATTGCTTCTGGACAGTGATGATACAAAACTGTTGAAAACAGACACAGCATCGGCGACTTCTTCCGCCACCACACGTACGGCACCTGCAATAACAACATGCCCGGACAGCTCAGACTGTCCTGCCTCTGCTGCCGGCCCGCGGGTGGAGACTGTCATGGCCGGATCATCGGCTATTCCGGACGACTGCCGCCAATTCAACGACTCGATCTCGACAGCGGGGTAACCGGACAGATCGCTGGCAAACGCAGACATAAAATGAAATGGCGTATAGCTGGCTCTGGCCTCCAGGATTCTGGCAATTCTGACAGAGCCGCGAACCGCCTCAATATGATCTGCGTCGTACGCGCTGTGATCGGTAAGGTCACGGACTAAGCGATGTGGTGATCCGCCAAATCCGTTTGCCGCTTCAACCAGGGATTGGTACTCGCGATTAATATGCGCCGTGGCAACCGCAGAAACAGCGGCTGACAATAAAACACTAAGACTACAGGCATACAGACCGTGTGCTACCCGTCTTCTTCGGTGATATCGGCGATGCTGTGCTGTGGACAGGTCGGCAAACCGTCCGGTGCGATAGTTAAGCAGCTTCGCGAATAAGCCGTCACCGAACTGGCTTGGCAGCGGGGTTTGCAAACGCAGCGCTGAGGCAGCCTGCTGCGGACTCAGTACCAGGGCGTGATCAATTTGATCAGAAATCAATTCTGCCTCGGCGGGGTCGAAGCAACCAACCACCAGCGTTTTGACAATGGCTTGCGAACTACATTCAGGCTGTCGTAATAAATAGGCCAGTGTCTGAGTGATTTCCCGCAACAGACCATCCGGATGATTATCCGGCACCGTTACCCGGCGACTGATTAATGGCAGTTTATTCAAGTAGGCACACACCCTGTAATCGCACTCACTAAGTTGTACAGCGGTGAGCACATGGCCGGCATCTAGTCCCAACGCGACGGGCAATTCCGACCCGAGCAGCGACAGCGAGCACATATTGGCCACAACTGTTCGGGTTTCACTAAGTACGGTCAGCCACTCATCACACTCACTGTTGGCAGCGATGCCGGCAACCGTTACATCAAGCTCCCGCCTGCCATTGCGCTTTTGCGCATCAGCATGGGCAACAGACAAAGTGCTGCCCGGGAAACTCCGCTGCCGCAGGCGCTGCAACACGCGCAGCCGGTCCGAGCCACGGACGCCAGGTATTGTTTTGCGCAGGAACTCTTCCTCTTTGAAATCAAGAATAACAGTGAAAACACAGCCGTGGCGCTGTTCAAGGTAGTTCGCGAGTTGCTTGCGGCCAACGCTATCGTTGTTAAACTGGACCGCCTGATCAAAACCAAACCGGCCAATCGCATACGCCGCAGCGCTGGCATTCTGTAACAACAATTGGTAGCGCATCAGAACGCCCCCTGCATGCTGAATACCATGTCGTATATCGGGCCGATCACCGAAATCACTACCCACATCATCACTGCACCGACAAACACGATCATCAGTGGCCCGATGGATTGCTCGAGTTTTTCTATAGACTCACGTGACTGGCGATCATAAAAATAGGCGGCCTGCAGAAACGCCTTGTCCATTGCCCCTGTAGATTCCCCGATACGCATGACCCGTGCGAGGGTGCCTGGAAACACCGCTGATCCGGAAAAGCTGTCAAAGACAGTGGCACCATCGATAATGTTTTCCCGCACCTCGCGGAGCGCCTGACCAATGACATCATTCTCTACGACCTGCTCGGCAAGTTTCAGGGTATCGACCAGACCGATGCCTGCACCGTACATCAGTGAAGAACAACGTGCAAAACGCGCCAGCTTGATACGGAAGAGCACCGGCCCGATTAATGGCAGACGGAGCAGAGCCCGGTGCCAGAGCAGGCGATAGGAACGACTGGCACTGATAGCAACTCTGGCCAGCAACAGCATGCCAACAAGACAGGCAACAGCCAGCCACCAGAAACGACTGACGACCTCTGATGTGGCTATCAGCGCACGGGTATGCCACGGTAGTTCTGTACCCGTGGATGTTACAAATGACATCAGCCCCGGAACAAGCCAGGTCATAACAAAAATTATAACTAACAATAGAACCACCGCGACGAACGATGGATACATCATTACCCGCTGAATACGGCTTAGTGTTTCGTCCTGCCATTTCAGTAACCGGCCAAGGTCACTTAGTACATCGTCCAGCTTCCCGCTTTGCTCACCAACTTCCAACATACTGATATACATCTGCGAGAAGGATTTTGGCATAGCGGCACACGCTGCAGAAAACAAACTGCCACTATCTATTGATTCAAGGAGTCTGGCAGAAAGCGCCTTAAGATGGGCTTTATCGGCAGAGCCATGGTACTCTTCCACGGTTTCCCGCAGCGGAACTCCGGCACCGAGCAATTGCTCAAGGTGAAAGGTAAAGTCTATTAACTCTTTTCGGGAAAGGTTTCTGTCACTGGAATACCCAGCCAATAGTGGACGGCGATGATTGATCAGTTCCAAACCGAGCTTGTTAAGCCGGGCTTCCAGATCTTCACTATTGGCTGCTGCCAATCCACCGCGCTGAACTGCGCCTTCATCATTGACGGCTCTATAGGAATAATACTGCATAGAACAACACCGTTTACATCTACCCTAGACTGGGTTACAAAAACTATAATTCAACCACCACTAGTGATTTGTGAAATCGATCACACGAGCCACTTCGGTAATTGACGTAATACCATGATTAATGCGCCTTAAACCATCATCCAGCAAGGTCTGATAGTTCTGCTCACGCGCAATGCGCTGCAACTGCGAGGGTGCAGCACCAGAAAGAATCTTTTCCTCCAACACAGGTGTAATTCGCAATATTTCCATTAATGCTATACGCCCACGGTAGCCCTGATAATCACACTGCTCGCAGCCAACCGGCTCGAATGAATATTCATTCAATGAAAGACGTCCCGAGTATTGCTCCGCCACAACAACCTGACGCTTACAATGTTCACACAGCTTTCTAACAAGCCTCTGCCCGACAATTCCTATGACGTTTGCCGACAGCAGGCTTTTTTCTATATTCATGTCTGACAATCGATTAAGCGCACCAATCGCGGTATTGGCATGCAGGGTGGAGTACACCTGATGCCCGGTCATGGAGGCACGGATTGCCATGTCGGCGGTTTCCTCGTCACGGATTTCACCAACCAGAATGATGTCAGGGTCCTGTCGGAGAATAGCGCGAATACCTGCCGCGAAGTCCAGCTTTACCTGACCATTCACTGAGGTCTGCCGCATCAACGGCACAGGATATTCCACCGGGTCCTCCATCGTCATGATATTTACCCGCTCATCACTGACATGATTCAACATAGAATACAACGTAGTCGTCTTGCCGCTACCCGTAGGGCCGGTGACAAGTATCAAACCTTCCGGTCGGGCCATCATCAGACGCAGACTCTCCATTGATGATTCAGCCATACCGAGATTCTGCAACGGCACAATTCCCTTGTGGTGATCAAGAATCCTCAGAACAATGTTTTCACCATGCAGCGTCGGTAGAACTGACACCCGGAATTCAATCGCCGCATTGGCGACCGAAAAAGAGATACGTCCATCCTGCGGTGCTCGGGTCTCGGCGATATTTAGTTCTGCCAGCACCTTGATGCGTACCGTTATCGCAGACCAGTAACCAATGTGTATGCTGCGGACCTGGCGCATAACACCATCAATTCTATAGCGAATGCGTATATAACCGGCCTCAGGCTCCAGATGGATATCCGATGCTGAGCGCTTGACCGCGTCCGACAATACAGCCTCAACAAGCCGCACTACGGGCTGGCTGTACTCTGTAGCAAGGCCGCCACCGGATATATCCGGTGCTTCACCGGTTTCTATCTCACGCAATATGCCATCAATAGAGAGATCAAAACCGTAGAATCGATCTATCGCCTGCAGTACCTCACGCTGGCCGGCCAATGCTGTTTCAAGCGAGACCCCCGACGTTAACGTCGCCTGCACCTTATCTATAGCCTGCAGGTCGAGGTGATCAACCATGGCAATCAGCAAAACGGAATTTTCGTTGTCGAAAGAAACCGGCACCAGATTATGACGCCGGGCCAGGTCAGCGGGGACAAATCCTATGGCCAACGGATCCGGCAAGGCATGCGACAGATCAACCACTTCGCCACCGGAAGCTTCACTGTGCCGGTCACGTAGCAGGGATTCACTGATGAAGCCCAGCTTCACAAGTATTTTATCGACTGGATTTCCGGTTTTCTGCGATTCCAGTTCGGCGATTCTTAACTGGTCTGCACTCAGCGATCCGGAACTGACTAGCTCTTGCAGAATTGTGTCACTGCTTACAACGTATTCCATCAACAAACTATATCTGATGATTTTTACAGCTAGCAATTTGTTATTTGAATTTCGCCTGATTAATCGGGCAACAAAAGAAGTAACCGGACAGCAAGGGACAATCGCAACCAATCCGGAAGAGCTTTTTCACCGTCAATCGGCTCAGAAATTTCCGCGCATCAGATTCTGAAAACAC
>CALKXD010000214.1 GCA_938003855.1 uncultured Granulosicoccaceae bacterium
CAGCAGCGATGTAGAAGACGGCGCCGTGCAGGGACTGGTGGTTCAGCGAGTCGACTCAGGGACGTTGACCATCGGTGCAACCGAGGCGTCAGCGGCAGCTTTCAGTGTCGGCAATAACGATACGATTAACGCGACTAACAACGCCTACTGGACGCCGGATGCAGATATCAATGGGGATGTCGGGTCGTTTGATGTCCGGGCAATAGACAGTCAGGGATTGTCGTCTATAGATACAGCGACAGTGATCTCAGCGGTTAGCTCAGTCAATGATGCACCGGTGCTGGCCGGGTTCGACAATGCAGTAATCTCTACCAATGAAGATACCACCGTAGCCGTCACGATCGATGACTTGCAGAGGTCTGGCAGTGATATAGAAGACGGGTCTGTGCACGGTCTGGTGGTACAGAGGCTGGTTTCCGGAACATTATCACTGGGTGCGGATCAGGCTTCAGCAACGCCATTCAGGGTAGGTGGCAATGATACAATCAGCGCAACAAACAACGCCTATTGGACACCTGACGCGAATACCAATGGTGAAGTTGGCGCGTTTGATGTTCGGGGTATCGATAGTCAGGGACTGTTGTCTGTAGACACCGTGAAGGTAATTTCATCGGTTAACGCAGTCAATGATGCACCCGTACTGGCTGGTTTCAGTAATGCGGTGATCGTCACCGATGAGGACACCACGGTGGCAATCACGGTGGCTGACCTGCAGGGAACCGGCGGTGATGTTGAAGACGGCACCGTGCACGCTCTGGTGGTTCAGGGCGTGGTTTCCGGTACGTTGTCACTGGGTTCGGACCAGGCTTCAGCGACACCTTTCAGTGTTGCCGGCAATGACACAATTAGCGCGGCTAACAACGCTTATTGGACACCTGATGCCAACGCCAACGGGGACATCGGTGCATTTGATGTGCGGGGCATCGACAGTCAGGGGTTGTTGTCTAATGCGACAGTGACGGTGATTGCCGATGTTAAGCCGGTTAATGATCTACCGGTGCTTGCCGGTTATCAAAACCCGGTGGCGGTTACTGATGAAGACACAACAGTGACACTGTCACTTGCTATGCTACAGGCCGGTAGCCGTGATGTTGAAGACGGGGTGTTGCAAACACTGATCGTCGACGAAGTGACCAGTGGGTCGTTGCTAATAGGTAGTGACCTGGCGACAGCGAGTCCCTATCAGGCAGGAGTCAATGACACTATATCTGCTACACGACAGGCTTACTGGACACCGGAGAACAATGTTAATGGCGTAATGGATGCTTTCCGTGTGCAAGCTGTTGACAGTGGCAACGCGCACTCTGCCGTTAAGGCCACGGTTAAAGTAGAAGTGACTGCTGTCAACGACCCACCTGCAATCTTGACCGCAGGTTCCGCGATTGCGACTACCGGGGAGGATCTGACCACCGTAATTAACCTGACCTCGCTGATCACTGCGCTCAGTGCCAGTGACGTCGATGACAGTGTGGTAGCGATGGTGGTCGAGGATGTTACCAATGGCCAGCTTCATATTGGCGCTGATGCCACTTCGGCATCGCTGTTTGTTGTGGGCAGTAACGATACGATAGACGCTGAAAAAAATGCCTATTGGACCCCTGACGCCAATATCAATGGCGACTCACTTGCAGTCCTTAAGGTGCACGCATTGGACGGCAGTGGTGCAAGATCTCCGGAATCAGAATCGGTGTCGGTCGATGTGATCGCAATGAACGATGCACCGCTCGCTGATGGTAGTACGGCAACCGTACTGTCCTCGGTGGTGCATGTGATTAGCGCTGACGACTTAGGTTTCCGTGATCCTGTCGAGGGCGACTCACTGCAATCTGTTTTAATCACTCGTTTGCCCGCGAGTGGTCAATTGCTGTATCAGGGCTCGCCGGTGGTTGTAGGGCAGGAGATAAGTGTCGAATCGCTTAATGCCGGTGATTTTGGTTTCACACCTGCTGTCAGCAATGCCTTAGCGGTAACTGAGCAGATCGGTTTCCGGGTCCGGGATGATGGTGGCAGTGTCGGCATTGATTTATCGGTTAGTCCATCAGTATTGTCTCTGGAAATCGTGCAGGGCGAAAAACCGCCAGTTGTTGTCTCCCCGGACGTGTTGCCATTTAATGTGCTGGAAAATACACCAGCCGGCACGGTTGTCGGACAGTTGCAGGCTATCGACGTGGATGCTGTCTTTAAACATATAGTTGATGGTGGCTTTGCATCTGCTGACAGGTCCGGTGCCGATGTGAACCGCTATACGTCGGATGGGACGGCGCTGGGGACTTCGATGGGGGCCTGGCAGGTTGTATCCGGTGATGTCGATCTGCGTGGTGATTTCTGGTCTACAGGCCCGGCCGGAGGGGTTCCTGTTGATCTGAACGGTGTCACCCCCGGTGCGATCGAGCAGGTGATTGAGACTCGCATTGGTGCCACCTATCATCTGACGTTTGCATTGTCTGGAAATTTCCGTGATTCAGACTCGCACGTATCACTAGAGGTAGGCGCTGCAAGTGAGCTTGTCGATTTTGAATTCGATAATTTTGACGGCTGGTCTGAGAGTAATATGCAGTGGCAGCAGAAAAGCGTTTCATTTGTTGCAACAGAAACGGCGACAACAATCGCCTTCCGGTCGCTCGAACCCGGTTTCTACGGACCCGTGGTGACAGATATCGAAGTGCAGGATGCCCTCGAGTATGAATTGCTCACGGCGAACACCCCATTCAGCATAGCTGGCAGTGAGTTGATCGTTGGTGACAGCGTTCCGGATTTCGAGAGTCGCGATGACTACCTGCTGGATGTCAAAGTCAGTGCGGTAGATGGCGCATCGGTTAACCTGTCGGTGCCCGTGGGTGTTATAGATATAAACGAATCACCCCGTTTGACCGTCAATGATGTTCATCAGGTGATTGTGGGCAGTAAAACAATAATAGACTCTTCAATGCTCGCAGCGATTGACCAGGACAGCACCGATCAGGCCTCGGATACAATCAGTTTCACCGTTGTACAGGCACCTGTCGACGGTGATCTAATCCTTGAAAACAATACACTGGTTGTCGGTGATAGCTTTACCCGCGCTGATATAGAGCAGCAAAGGCTGGTGTATGAGCACACTGGTTTAGCTGCCGGTGCTGACGGTTTTGCATTTCTGCTTGGCGACGGTGGTGAGGACGGTGTCAGTGCTTCAGCAGGGGATTTTCGTATAGAGATCTTTGAGCCTCTGAGGCTGGTCGCACCTGAGGGCTGGTCGATCCTTGAGGGGCAGGCATTGCCATTAACGCCGTCACTGATCAATGCAGAGGGGGGCTATACCCGTGCTGATGATCTTCAGTTTACAATCACATCTCCGGCGCAAACGGTCAGTCTGCATGTTGAGGAGACAGGGACGGCGACGACCGAATTTACTCTGGACGATATATTGTCCGGATCAGTCTATTTGCAGCATGATGGCACGGAGTCCACCGTTGATCAGTTGCAGCTTGAATTGGTTCGAACCGATACCGACACGCCGGTTCCGGTAGAGACCGCAGTCATCGGAATTCAGATTGCTGATGTCGCTAACGCGCCGGTCGCAAAGGATAGTGTGATGGCAACTGATCACGCCACCGCTCTGACGATTGCAACAACACAGCTTGGTTTCAATGATGGTGTAGACGGTGACCGCTTGCAGGCGATGCGCATTGTGGCATTACCGGAGCAAGGCCGCTTGCAGTTGGCAGGTGTAAATGTGCAGGAGGACACCCTGGTCGCCAGGTCTGCACTTGATGCGGGTGAATTGCAATACCAGCCCGATCAATTGACCAGTGGCGTGCTCAACGAGACGATTGTATTCCAGGTCATTGACAGCGGGGATACCGGCAACGGCGGCACCAACCTGTCTGAGCAGACTAACACCATCACGATTACTGTCTCAAGCAATCACGCTCCGCGGGCCGTTGATGACTGGGCGGTGGTGGCAGAAGGTGGTGAAGTCTCGTCTTTAGGGTCAGCGGACTTGAGTGTTATCGCCAACGATATAGACCTCGATACTGACTCAGCAGATCTGATCGCACAACTGCTGGAAGCGCCAGTGAATGGCAGTCTGCTGTTTAACGAGGATGGCACATTCAGCTACCGGCACGATGGTAGTGAAACACTGACAGACCGGTTTAGTTATCGCGTTGTCGACGCCAGGTCGGAATTGCTGGAAGCTATCGTCAGTCGCGCTGTTGTCGACATTACGATTGTGCCGGTGAATGATATCCCGTCAGCGGGAGTCACGCAGGATCACGCAGTAATTGCCAATCAGCGATTACAGATTCAGTTACCTGAGGATCTGTTCACGGATGCAGACACCAACGACGGCTTGATTCTCAGTGCCAGCTTGAGTGATGGTTCACCGTTACCCGGCTGGCTGGAATTTAACCCGGATACCGGAACCTTCAGCGGCAGAGCAGACAGTATCGGTGTGGGCGTACTTGAGGTGCGAGTCACCGCCACAGATGCTGCAGGTGCTATGGTTAACTCTGACTTCGCCCTGGTGGTAGAGCCGGAATTTGAAGCCGCCTTCGGCTCAAGCGCCGACGGTTCAGCAGCAGAGGTGGCTGAGGACAGGAAAGCTCCACCGGGACCGATAACAGAGCGTAAAGTCGCTGTTGGCGATGAATCCGCTGCACTGGCAACACTATCGAATCACCAGACAGCTGAGTCGGCGCCCGAGGATGACATCAAGCCACAGGACTCAGTGTTGTTTGCTGCGCTGGAACAGCCTGCGTCAGAGTTGTTTTCGAGCTATCGTCAAGACGATGTGGTCAAGCATCGCGATGGCGTCAATGAGCGCAAAGAGGTAGCCGCAATAGTCACTATTGGTGACGTCACACAGAACATTGCAATTCAGGATCTGTTCTTCACAAGCGATGACTTTCAGATGGTAAACTCAAAAAAGGCGTCAGATAGTTTTGAACGCAGCCGTGAGTCACTGGCGACGCTGGCGGAACGTGAGCAACTGATAGTAAGCAGTGCTGTATCTGTCAGTACGGGCTTGTCAATTGGCTACCTCGTTATGTTGGTCAGGGGAGGGGTGCTACTGGGTAGTGTGATGTCTTCTATGCCAGCCTGGCGCATGATCGATCCGATTCCTGTTCTGCAGGGCTTCGATGAAAGTGAGGACAATCCGCAGGATGACTCACTGGAGTCTATAGTGTCTAAAGATGATGCAGCGCCGAATGAGGAGTCGGTTGAACCGGAACCGCCTGAAAAACCCGGTGCGGCACCGTCGGCGAAGAATTGATCTGCGGCTATCACATGCGGCAGTAAGATCAGCGTTCGGGATACAGCATTACCTGTAGTCTTTTATCGTCCCGCCAGGTGACCGTACTGTTGCAGCCAATTGGCAGCAGCGGCGTGCAGCGGTCGTGACCGGGCTGCTAGGCAGGCAGTTCGGGGGCGGTTGGGCCAAACGATGTTTTGCGCGTTTCCAGATCCATGTATACATCGGGCTGTTGCTCATAGGATAATACAATAGATATCCTGGGTTGCTGTTGCTCTATAGTGGTGACACGGTGCAGGGTATACCGGCCCAGCATAATAGTGAACGACCCGGCTTTGACGTGGTGTTGTTGAACGCGGTCTGATTTATCATCCAGTACAGATTGTACGTCTGTGTAGTTCGGGTCCTCTTCGGTACGAATTCGGGGGGCGCATTCAAAGATACCGCCTGCAGTGGACTCTGCCACATTGAGAATCGTTGAAAAGAGTGCCTGATCAAAGTGCCATGCCTGTCCGCAACCTTCTTTGTACACCTGCACCACAACCGCATTTGACGGGTCGCCGCTTAAATAGATTTGTTGGTTACCGGTGATATCTGCAATGAAACGCCGTAGTGGCGGCCAGCGGTATAGCGCATCAATTTCTGTGGCAGGAAGGTGATGGTGTGCCAGTCTAAAGCTCTGCGTTTTTGCCATGCGATTAAGTGGGTGATCCTGCGGATGCTCCGGGTGCCTGTGGTATCCGTAGGGGTGCCGTTCAGATTTTGCGTGGTAGGCAATATCGGTGCGGTCTGCTATTTCCTGTTTGCAGGTGCGGATGCCTTCTGTGGTCAGGAAGTTCGGCAGGTTGATCATTCCCTCTGTTGACAGTAATTGCTTTTGTTGCGCTACCAGTGATTGGTACCGGGCTGATTCTGGCTCGTGAAGCGGGTACTCGGACAGATTTACGAGGGAGGTAGTCATCAGGGTTCCAGTGTGTGGCCAGCTGCTGTCTATGATACTGATAGTTACCGGCAAAGTGCCAGTTTGCTCGTGCTGGTATTTCCGCCGGCGCCTGTGTGGTCAGGTTTGATGTCGCTGACAGTCGTGCTTTTTTGTATTAGTTTCGACGCCAGGACCGGATGTGTCAGGGTTTTTTTTGCCGTTATATTTTATGCTCCCTGTGGCGTCGATCAAACGGCAATCGCGGGTGGCATCAGATACAGCGTGCGAACCGGGGTTGCAGATGGCTAGCCTAGATCAAAGCCTTGTTTACGGATATAACGGCCGAAATCAGCGCGTGCAGGGCGGGAGTATTGCCTTGTTCGATGCTCTGACCAGCCGTACTCTGCTGCTACACCGTAGTCTTCCACATACAGTTGCCGGCCTGGGTCCTTCTTTCCCTCGGCGGCTGTGCGACGCCGGTCGTAATCGTCTACTTCCGCAAGTAGCTTGTCGTCGCTATAGTGGTCAACCTTGACAGTGGTCGTCAGTGGTAGCCGCATGCTTATATCGTTTTGCTGAAGCGGCCAGCCCACGCAAAGACCGGCAACGGGGAAAACGTAGTCCGGTAGTTGCAGTTCTTGCGACAGGAGCGCGATATTGTTTCTGACTTCACTCACCGGACAACATCCGAGTTTGTATGATTCTGCAGCGATAATAAAAGTCTGCATACAGATGCCAGCATCAACGGCCGCATTCATGAAGGCATCGAGGTGGTCATTGGCAAACGGATGGCCGCGATAGTCTGCTGCCCGTCTGATGCGTCGACTGTCTCCGCACCACACCAGAAACACCGGTGCCTGCGCGATCCAGTGCAATCCGGGTGACCCGTCGGCTATGCGTTGTTGCTTTGATTTGTCCTGAACATGAACAACACAGGCTTGCTGCAGGTCGGATTTTGACGGTGCGGAGAATGCGGTTGCGAAGAGGGTGTCGAGTAGATCCGGTGGGACCGCATCCGTCCGGTAGGCTCGATGACTGCGTCGAGCTAGGATGGTGGCTACGGTGTCGTTGTCGGCGACAGTGCTGCCCGTGTCAGTGGGTTGGCCAAAACGGGCGCGGACCAGATTATTGATGCTCATTAGCTGACTCGTGAGCGGCTAAAGCGCCGCTGTTTTACGACACTACAGTAGCGGCGTAGTTAGGGCCATGCAAACTCGTCGGTAGCAGAGGGCATCAAAGCCGGCGCCGACCGGTACGCTCGGGTACGGATAAGGGCACCATAAATGCATTTTTTTCGATTGCTGAGTGTTTAACCAGGCCTATATTTAACATAAAATATTATACGCGCGGTCTGTGATGTTTGAAATTGCCACTGTGGCAATTAGTCGTGTGCGATGCAGGGTATCTGCATCAGGTTAGAAGGTGTGCGCTGAAATATTAATACTGACAAGGTCAGCCACGTTGACCGGTAAATCAGGGTCGATGGCGTCCTGTATCAGCCAGCCGTGTGTCGTCTGCGTGATACCTGTCGGGTGAATCACCCGAACCGTGTCGTCGGCTTGCTTCGCGGTGACCACTTGTGCTCCGGCGATTGCGCGGGTGATTGCTGTGATGACAGGATGTTCCTCACCCGGGTTCTGTTGCTGATCACAGACAATGCGTTGTCTGGATTGTGTGACGGTTGTCTTGACTGAATCAGGCAGTGACTCAAATATCTTGGACAGCGCGCGCCGGGCATGTTTTTCCAGTCCGAGTGTGGTCACCATTGGATTCGGACTGGCCATGATCACTCCTAACGCTTCAGCTTCTGTGCGAGTAAGTCCGGTAAGGCGGGTCCGGTAGTCGAAGCCAAGTTCAATACCACCGCGATTGCCCTGATGGACTATCACCGGTAACCCTGCCTCCTGCAGTGCGTCGATATCCCGCAGTATTGTTCGTGTACTGACTTCGAGTTCAGCGGCAAGTTGTGCGGATGTCTGTTGTCCGCGATTTTGCAGTATGAGCAACAGTTGCAACAGCCTGGACGCACGCACCTGCGATATCTCCTAATATGACACAAGATGTCATATTAGGTGTGGCATAAAGGTTTTTCCAGTGCACGGGAGACACCATGAAAGCCGTTGAAGTCACACGTAACATCAATGCCACAGCGTCCAGGGTCTGGTCAGTACTCATCGATCCATGCGCTCTGGTTGACGCCGACACCGGTATTGCCCGCATCGATGGCCAATTCTCTCAGGGAGAGTCCTTTGTGCTTAGGGCTGATATTGCAGCCAGGGATTTCAAAATCACAGTGGCTAATTTTGAACCGGAGCACCGGATGGTCTGGCAGAGCGGTATGCCGCTTGGTCTGTTCCGCGGTGTGCGGCAGTTTTTACTGCGTGCAAACGAGGTCGGTACCTGCTTCACAATGCGGGAGGAATTCAGCGGGCTGTTACTGCCGCTGATCTGGAAAAGCATGCCTGACCTGCAACCTTCCTTTGACCAGTTTGCCGATGCACTGAAAAATCTATCAGAGAAACAACCCTCAGAGAAAAAACAATGACCCGAATCAGCTACGGAAACGGCACAGCAGACGATCCATGGATACTTAAAACGCCACCGAATTCATCTGACTTCACTGTGTGGCGGGATAAGCAGGCAGAGCCACCGGCATTGATTGTTCAGGTGGGGAAGACCAGACTGTCGTATCAGCTTCGGTGCCTCGATGATTGCCAGGCAATGCTTAAAGCCCACAACGACTGGATGCCGCTCGGCAATGCGGATGAAGGTAAACCCGTTAAAGAAGGGACCGTTGAGGCATGGGCGCGTGATGAAAGTAATCCGGTTGGCGGATACTATGGCTTGCGCAAGGGGTATCGGGGCCGGTTCGCAAACTATGTGACGCCGGTGATGGAATTACTCGGTCTGGTTGAGCTTGAGCACAATGCTCGCAACAATCGCGTGCGAGCTTTGCCATAGCACAGGCAGTGAACTGCCGCGGTCAGTCAGCCGGCGGCCTGCCTAGACGGCACCGCCGTCGACCACTTGATCGGGGTGGTCAGCACACCAGGCGGCCAACAGCTCGGCCAGGTCCGGGTTGCCGGCCAGTTCTGCGGCACGCCGTGGCACTGGTACGCCTGCCTGCAGTGCCAGTTGCAGGCACTGCGGGTAATCCTGTCGCGGGTTTGCAGGGGCGTTTTCAGAGCCGTGCAGAATAGTCGATAGCAGGCTTCCCCCATAGCCGTTCTGATGCATCAGATCCGGTCCTAGTGATAGCAAGTAAGCCATGATCCCGGGCAGTCCCTCCCAACCGGCGACCTGCACCGGAGTCAGTCCCTCTGAATCCGGTACGTCAAACTCTATACCGAGCGCGATCAATCTTTTTATATGCTCGAGCTTATCGGGCAGATGCAATACGGTTCTGATAACAGTGCGATAGGAGTCGGGTAAGCGCTGCGGGTCTATGCGCCGGTCTCCGGTGCTTTCACCACGTGCAGCTTTTGCCAGCAGGACTTCATCGGGCGTAAGTGGTAATACCCCGAAGCGATCTTCCAGTGCTGCCGTCAGGTGAGGATTGCCAAACACCTGTGCGTATCCGTAAGCGGTGCATCCATCAAACTTGTGGTGCGGGTTTGCACCGGCTTGCAGCAGGCTGTTGACCATCGTCGCATCAGACATTCTGCGGGCGGCCTGATGCAGCGCAGGCACCACCCACGGTGTTTCTCCGCCAACATGATCACCGTTAAATTCGTCTGCGCTGGCACCGGCCTCAAGCAGCATGTGCACCGCCCGGTGGTCATGAAAATCCATCGCTCGCAGCAGCGCATTGGTGCCGGAGGGGTTGGCCCCGTAACGCAACAGCAGTTCCAGCGCCTGGTGATGGCCCAGTTCGGTTGCGTGGTATAGGGATTCACCGTCGTCAGGGTTAGCGCCATGCCGCAACAGCCACTCACACAGCGGCATATTGTCAGCGTGTCCTGTCGCGCCATACAGTGCTGATAGCTGATGGTTGTTGTCGGGGCCTACCGGTATAGACGCATTGACATCCGCTCCAAGTTCCAGCAGCCGGTCAGCAATCGCCAGCATATCCGTTGCGGAGCCAAGTGGATGATGGATGAACTTCGAAAATGCCAGATGACAGATCGGGGCGCGCCCGTCTATCTCGCGAACAGCACATTGCGGGTCGCGCTGCAGTGCCTCCAGAACAGCGTCGCGCCGGTACAGCGAAATCGCAAGGCCCAGATTGTCGGCGGCGGGGTCGGGAGCTTGCGCCAGAAGCCGGTCGATAACATGGGTTTGACCGTTGATCAGCGCAATGCGCAGCCGCTGTCTGCGTTCGGCGAGGTCGAGCCCGTCCAGTTCGACCGCAGTTTTCAGCGCCGGCCAGCTCGAAAATGAATTTTCGCGCGCGATAACGTGCAAATAGTCTGCGTGTTTCAGGGGTGTGCCGGGTGTGCGTGGCGGGTGGTTGGACAGCCGTTGGCGGGCTTGCCGGTCGTCAGCGTTACAGGCTTTTCGCAGTGCCTTGGCGTCACGACGCAATTGATCCAGCGATTTCATTGATAGTGTCCTCAGGTATGCGCCCATCGGTTCGCTGATCCGGGCTTGAGAAACACGGTTAGTGCTTACGGTGTGTATAGGAGGTGCCGATGACAGCTTTCCGCGAACCAGGGGGCTGCCTCTGACAGCAAAGACATGGTAAGCCAGTCTGTCGGTTTTGACCAGCACACGCGGGGGGAGAGCTACGCGGTTGGCTCTATGGCCTTTCAGTACCCGTAAATGTACTTAGGTGCCAGTGTGTTATTTTCGGCGAATCCTGCCATGTCAGTACCGGGTTGCTCGCACCGACGGCCCTCCGCTTATGCGCTTATTCTGGCGGCGCTGGTGCTTGCGGAGAAAATTTAAAGCTGAAATACTCAGGCAACAGGAACACTCACTGCCCGTCGCTGTTCCTGCGGCGGCAGGCTGGAGTGTACGGCCTTGCCTTCAGCTGTTTCACCCCCGGTACCAGCCCTGTGGAGGGCAAAGTGTCATTGGCCAGGGCGGCATAGATGTGCTGTGCATCGTCTGACGCGATGGATCACATATCCAGTCCACGGCAACTGGTCTTCGATTGATAAGCCACCCAATGGCAACGCTTACGATGGAGCATGCATGACCCCTGAGCAAATACTGGAGTATCCGGCACGGGTACTGACACAGGCGCAGCGTGAACACTATTTTGATCATGGCTATGTCGGTGTCGAAGAATTGCTACCGGCCGAATTGCTAAGCCGGCTACAACGCGTGACCAATGACTTTGTTGATCAAAGCCGATCATGTACTGAATCAAACAAGCGTTTTGACATCGGTCCCGGCCACAACGCCGAAGCACCCATTTTACGGCGATTGAAAAACCCCGATGAGCAAAGTGACACCTACTGGCAGTTTGCCACCGGGCTGATGGCCGATGTGGCCGCTGATCTGGTCGGACCCAATGTGGTGTTTCACCATTCAAAGCTTAACTTCAAATGGTTTGATGCATCCGATGCCGTCAAGTGGCATCAGGATATACAGTTTTTTCCGCATACCAACTATAACGTTCTTACCATTGGCTGCTACCTGAGTGATACCACCATGGACAACGGCCCGCTGGCCGCACTAAAAGGGTCACACCACGAAGACTTGTACAATCAGTACGACAGCAATGGCAGCTGGACGGGCATGTTGTCCGATGAAGACTCTGCATCGGTTGATATGAGCCGGGTCGAGTATCTGACCGGCAAGGCGGGTTCAATCACAATTCACAATGCGCGGACACTGCATTACTCGCCCGCATCCAAGGTGTCTGTGCCGCGGCCGCTGTTGCTTAACTGTTTTACGTCGGCCGATGCAAAACCCTATACGCCTCATCCCAGCCCGACGGCCAACACTTACAAAATTGTACGGGGGGAGCCCGTTCAGTGGGCTGAGCATGACCCGCGCCCCTGTCAGATCCCACCGGACTGGTCTGGTGGATACACATCAATTTATGCAGCACAGGCGGGTGAAGATACTGATTCAGCCGGGGTATCCGGCGGGATGATGTAACGTTGAAAGATGTCTGACTGAAGCCTGGAGTCGCGGGCATCGCCATTGACGCAGATATGCCGGATGAATACAACCGGATCATCGTGCATACTTTTCAGCGCCAGACACAACACACGGCAGTACCTTGCAAATGTGCGCTATCGGCACAGGAACACCAACGATGAAAAATACAACCGTACAATCTCCGCGGCCTCGTCGCAGTTTTATATTTTCTCCGGGTTTGCGACCGGATATGTTTCCCAAAGCACTGGCGTCGGGAACCGATATTGTGTGTGTGGAACTCGAAGACGGCATCGCACCGAAAGACAAAAGCGAAGCACGTAAATCTGCACTTGCCCTGTTTGAGCAACCGCAGGCAAATGACGGCGTTGAGCGCATAGTACGCATTAACTGCCTGCGCGAGGCGTTCGGGCTGGCCGATGTACAGGCTGTGCTCGCCACGGATACACCACCGCCGGCGTTAATGCTGCCAAAGGTGCGCACACCTGAAGAAGTGGCCTGGCTTGACGACCTGCTCAACGAGCGCGGTCACGATACCCGTCTGCATGTCATTATAGAAACTAACCGGGGTCTGCAGGCAGCCTTTGAAATTGCCCATTCGAGCCCTCGTATAGATGCCCTGTTTTTCGGTGGTGTCGACATGGCGGCAGAGCTGCGTTGCCAGAATGCCTGGGAGCCATTGCTGTATGCACGCTCGCGTGTTGTGCATGCTGCGGCCAGCGCCGGTGTTGACGTGATTGATGTTCCGTACCTCGATCTTGAAGACCCGGACGGCATGGTGGTGGAAGCACAAAAGGCCAAAGCGCTGGGTTTTTCGGGTAAGGGCTCGGTGCATCCGAAGCAGATTGCCGCATTAAACAGCGTATTCACACCAACCACCGAAGAGATCGAACGCGCCCGCCGCGTCACTCAAACCTTTGAACAAGCCGATACAGGTCTTGTGGTCATTGACGGCAAACTGATCGAGAAACCTGTTTTGCGTGATATGTATCGGATACTCTCAATTGCAGAGCGAATTTCCGGGTAACCCGATATACCCCGATAAACAGCAAGCGGCAGCTGAGTCAGTAGCTGCCGTTTGCGCCGCTGATCTGCCAGACAAGCGGTTTTGGTTATCTTCTGTATTGCCAGGCGGCTAACAACGTCGTTTACAACGTGCCGATGTTATTGTACCACCGGCTGACAGATCGGCCCGTTAGCGGAATCTTGCTTCACCTTCCGGTGGTCTGTTGATCACAGATTCTATTTCATCCATCACGCCCTGGCTGAGCGGACCGTATTCTAAGGCGCCCGCATTCTCTATGATCTGGGTTTCTGTTCTGGCTCCGGGTATCGGGATATTACGGGCAGATTTGCCCCACAGCCAGGCCAGCGACCCCTGTGCCAGTGTGCGACCGTCTGATCGCAGTAGTTCGCCAATCGTGTTGATCCACGATAAGTATTTGTCATTTACTCTGCTGCCATTAAAGTAGTCATGCCAGTCGCTGTTCAGAGATCGATGATCGTGCGCAGGGATTATAGATTCGGGCGAAAATTTGCCGCTGAGAACGCCCATCGCCAGCGGTGACCTAATCAGTGCGGTTAAGTCATGGGTGAGGACGGTGTCCTGCATTGTCGGTGCATCGATGAATACATTCATTGCGTGCTCTACATAGGTGAAACCAGGCATTGACGAAAGTGCCGCAACACTGGCTGGAAAGTCGGTACTCCAGCCGTACCACTTTATTTTGCCGCGCTGCCGGGCAAGCTCCATTTGCTCAAACAGCGGCGTCGCCTGCGCGACGTTCATAGCGTTTTGGTGCAGCAGAATAACGTCAATGGTGTCGCGCTGCAGCCGTTGCCTGCTGTCGTCTATCGAGGGGATCACATCCGTGGCGGTGAATTGCTGCTCCAGAACCTGCAGGCTGTGTTCGTCAAATGGCATGCCCAGCTTGCTGATGATGAATACATCATCCCGGTGTTTTAAAGCGTTGCCCAGCAAACGCTCTGAGTGGCCCGCTCCGTACACCGCGGCTGTGTCGAATAAACGAATGCCACAATCCAGTGCAGCGTCGATCGCACGTTTTGATTGATCGTCATCGACATTGGCAAAACCCAGCGGTTTGTCGCCTGAATAGAACGGGCCACCTATCGACCAGCATCCCATTCCCATCGTGTTGGTTATCGTCATACGGTTAGTTTCCATGTGTGGTTTCCGTGAAAAATCAGCCGTTACTATGTGCCAGTTACCCTACTAATTCTATGGAATGTTATGTAAAGTACTTTTCATGAATGAAACGAAGTTGGTGAGGGATGATCTACAGCTTTTTCTTGCGGTGGCCCGTAATGGCGGGTTGTCCGCAGCGTCACGGGAGACCGGTAAAAGCCCGCCGACTCTAGGGCGTCGAATGCTGGAGCTGGAAGCGATCACTGGCAGTGAGTTGTTTGTGCGTCAGGCAAGGGGCTACACGCTGACCGATGCCGGCGTTGCGTTGCTGGAAAAAGTGACCGCGATAGAGGCGGGGATTCTACCGCTCGATAAACGCGCGGCGGGCAATAGCGGTAGCCTGGTCAAAATCTCCGCCGGCAGTTGGGTAAGCTATGTACTGTGCCAGCAAGTCGGCGGTCTTATTAAACCCGACCCCTTAACCCGGCTGCGCTTTATCTCGTCGGAGCACACACTGGATATCACTCATCGTGAAACGATCATCGGTGTACGCAATCAACGCCCCGTGCAAAAAGGGCTGGCTTGTCGAAAACTGGGGCGGGTTAGCTTTGCGGCCTACGCGGTCAGTGGCCGGATAAAACGATGGATCACGGTAAACGGGTCAACACCGTCGGCCCGGTGGCTGGCCGATCACCTGAAAGACGCTGCAGAGTCAGAGTCGGGTCTGGAGGTCACGGCACCGCGAAACGCACTTGATCTGGCGTTAAATGGTATGGGCAAGGTGCTGTTGCCAACGTTTATCGGTGAAAGTCAAGACACACTGCTGCGGGTATCTAAACCGATAGAAGAACTGGCGCACGATCAATGGCTGGTGGTGCATCAGGATGATCGCCACCTTAATACCGTGCGTCCGGTGATAGATCAGATTGTCGAGTTGCTGGTGTCTTTGCACAAGTGACTGCTTCTATAGATGCGACATAATCTGTTGTGTATGTCTTGCACCGGTAGCGCGTTGTGTGATGTCGGGGGGGCTCTAGGTTTTCGCCTGCAAAGCCAGGTGCGCGGTTCTTTTTATGTTGCCGATAACCACGTTGGATTCAATGCTGCTTATGCCGCCGTTGTTCTCTAGAAACTGTCGTAAATAACGGTGGTAATCTTTCATCGAGGGCAGGTGTATCAGTAATATGTAGTCGTATTGACCGGTAACCAGATCGCAGGACTGCACCTCGGGAGTCTCGTGCACGATAGTCTCGAATTTTTCAATGGTAGGGCGGTCTCTGGCCTGAAGTTTGACCAGTACATGCAGGCGAATTTCCAGACCCGCCTGCGCCGCATCGATATCTGCGCGGTAGCCGGTGATTATCTTTTCATCCTCCAGTCGCCGGATTCGTCGTCGGGTCGGCGTGGCGCTCAAGCCAATTCGTTCTGCCACCGATTCTACGCTGGCTCGACCGTCGTCGACTAAAGATTCAAGGATTTTTATGTCAATGGCATCAAGCTGCATAGTGGAAATCCGCTAAAAAAATAGTCAGGAATAGAAAATATAACCTGTTTTGGTGTTGTCTGGAAAATATAATCAATACAGGTCTGTGGTGTAGGAGCAGATCGGCGTCAGAGAAATACAGCGTTTCAGGTCGGTCGAGAATTGGCGGGCGCATGCGCTGCTGACGCTTAGCACTTACTCAGGGGGAAAAATGCAGATAAAACCAGATCCAACATTTCATGCGACAGCAACGCTTGCCATGCAGGCGCCAGTGGAAAATTACGGGTTTACCGTGATGCTGAGTCCGGACGGCTCGCAATCCGATGGCATTGCTGTGGTCGATCTCAACAATGAGTCTCCGACTTACGGGCAGATTGTGCATCAGGTGATTGTGCCGAATAAGGGTGACGAGTTTCATCACTTCGGCTGGAATGCCTGTTCATCCTCGTTATCGCCGCTAAGCGGTCACGCATTTCTGGAGCGTCGCTACCTGATTGTGCCAGGCATCAGATCATCACGAATATACATCATCGATGTGAAAGACCCGTTGCAGGCGAAAATACACAAAACTATTGAACCGGAAGAGCTATTTGCCAAAACCGGATACTCACGACCACACACTATCCACTGCGGCCCTGAGGGAATCTATGTTTCCACGCTGGGGGGCGGTGGCGAAGACGGCACCGACGGCCCGCCGGGGATTTTCATCATGGATTGCGAGACCTTTGAGATTATCGGTCAATACGAAATGGACCGTGGTGTGCAGGATAAGCATTACGATTTCTGGTGGAACCTGCCACAGGACTACATGGTAAGTTCGGAGTGGGGATTACCGCCGCAGTATGAAAACGGCGTGGTACCGGAGGATCTGCTCAGCAATAAGTACGGGCATTCCATACACTTCTGGGATCTGCGCAAACGGCGCAATATACAGACAATTGATCTTGGTGAGCATCACCAGATGGCATTGGAGATTCGTCCCGCACATGATCCAAAAAAATCTTATGGGTTCTGTGGAGTCGTTGTGGATACCACAAATCTGCAAGGCGCAATTTTTACCTGGTGGCGCGACGACGACGGTGTCTGGCAGGCAAAGAAAACGATCACCATCGATCCGCATCCAGCTGATCCCGATGACCTGCCAGAATTGCTGAAAGGCTTTTCAGCGGTTCCGCCGCTGGTTACCGATATAGACCTGAGTCTGGATGATCGATTCCTGTATGTGGCTTGCTGGGGCATTGGTGAAATGCATCAGTATGATGTGACAGATCCGATGAACCCGGTACTCACAGGCAAGGTAGCGCTGGGCGGTATTGTCAGCGATACCAAACACCCCAATGGAAAAGACTTTGCCTACGGCCCGCAGATGGTGGAGATCAGCCGTGATGGTTCTCGTGTGTACTGGACAAACTCACTGTACTCGACATGGGATGATCAGTTCTATCCGGATGACGAAGGTGGTCAAATGGTGATGGCACGGGTGGGCGCCAATGGTGGACTAGAGCTTGATAAAGACTTCTATATTGACTTTCCGAAAGGATACCGAAGCCATCAGATCCGTCTCGAGGGCGGTGATTGCTCGACAGACAGTTTTTGCTATCCCAGTGTGTGATCCAAAGTAGCTGTCATTGATTGATACTGGTTCAGTTACGGCCCTGTGGTGGGCCGTTGTGTTGTCGGGCGTTTATCATGGCATAAACCCCGGTATGGGTTGGCCGCTGGCCGTGTCATCGGCACTGATGGCAGGCAAACGCCGCAGTCTGATCTCGGCCTTATCTCTTCTGGCGGCCGGCCATCTGCTGGCAATGATGGCGATACTGCTGCCGTTTTCTCTGATGACCGCGCTGGTGCAGCGGGAAAACGAACTACGCATCAGTGCCGGTTGCCTGGTAGTTTTGATGGGCCTTTATTTATTGATCAATCGCAAACATCCTCGCTTTCTGGCCAGAGTACACCCGGCACGACTGGCTCTGTGGTCTTTCCTGGCTGCGATGGCGCATGGTGCCGGACTGATGCTGGTGCCGATTTATCTTGGTATCTGTGGACCCGATTCCTTAGACGGTGGCCATCAGGCGGCTCAAGCCCTGATGATGGGTAATATCGCAACCGCCGTGTCCGTGGCTGTTGTGCACACCATCGCGATGACCGTGGCCGGTGGTGTTGTCGCGACCATAATATATCTGTGGCTCGGCCTGAAGTTTCTGTCGAGTACCTGGTTCAATCTGGATATCGTCTGGGCATTGAGCCTGGTGATGGTCGGTGTATTCGGTATTTATGGCGCGCTGGCGGGACATTAGAGCGTGGGCCGGATACGGCCGGCACCGTTGCATCTGCCGCCTTGGCAGATTGAATGACAATCCCCCGGGGCGGTTGCAAGCTGATATCACAGGCTTACTTTTCACCTGCCGGAATCAACCATCACTGGCGATAACGCCAGTCCCGCTATCGCCTATAATAGTCTGTACCTTTCCGGTACTGTCACCGGCTATCGGGCGCGCTCGCGGTATACCGGCGGCCCGGCCGGCATCAGTCGCGGAACGTTAACGCCTGACTCGCAGGAGTGAACATTGCGACTAATACGTCTACTGAAAAAAGATCTGACCCGTGAGATCTCAGGCTGGGTGGATAAAGATCTGCTGTCTGCGGATCAGGCCAGGTCCATCTGTCGGGAATACGATATTGATTTCGATGCCGCAACAGATGAATCCGGCGGCTATCGACTGCTGGTAAATCTGGCTTACCTGTTTGGAGGTCTGGCATTGATCACCATTCTGGGGGCCAACTGGGAGCAGATTCCGCGAGGCGTGCGCATGGGGGGACTGGTGGCACTGACTGTCGGTGTTCATAGTCTGGGCCTGCTGCGTTACCGGGCGCAGCAATATGCATCGGCTACAGGTTTTTTCCTGCTCGGCAATCTGGCCTACGGTGCGTCGATAATATTGATTGCCCAGATCTACCACCTGGGTGAGCATATGCCTGACGGGGTGTTCTGGTGGGCATTGGGTAGTTTGCCGTTCGGTGTTTTGTCGCTCAGCCCGATGCTGACCCTGTTTAGCTGTGTGCTGGCGTTGATCTGGTTCTGGATTGAATTCGGGATGGGGTACTTTCCGGTGTTTTTTCCAGTATTTATAGCGGCAGGAATATACGTACTCTACCACGCAAAGAGCAACACCCTGTTATTCCTGACAGTGGTGGTCGGCATAGGGTTATGGCTGGAGGCATTGGTAACAATAGGCCACAGTGTGCATCGCTACGGCTTTGACCTAAGCATGGAACACCTGGTGTTGGCGGGCGCGCTGGCGATGCTGGGCTATGCCTTTTCAGAGTGGATGTACCAGCGTGATACACCGCGCAGCAGAGATTACGCGACGATTTTATCACTGTGGTCTATACGGCTGGGGTTACTGTTGATGTTTGTTATGAGCTTTGCCGATCCCTGGGATGAAGTGATCACCGCGGACTGGCGCTATGGCCAGTCGCTGCTGATGATTGTGGTGCCGGTGCTGGGGGCAGCAATGGTAATCGGTAGTGCTGCAGGACGATGGCGAATTGTTGTACCGATGGTTCTGCTTGCTGCAGGGACATTGGCTGCGGTGGTCTGGCTGGCCGGTCGTGAGCACGCGGTGTTTCTTCAGATTGCCACCAACCTTGCGTTGATTGTGGTGGGTATATTATTGATTGTTCGTGGTACCCGATCAGATACCTCGCACTATTATTTTATGGGGGTAGCGACGATTGTCATCACCGCTTTGCTGCGCTATATCGATCTGATCGGTGACTTTATCGGTGGAGCTATATTGTTTGCAGGGATGGCCGGTGTTCTGCTGGCAGCGGCCAGGTTCTGGCGATCCCGAAGTAACGCGGGGGCGTCATCATGAGCAAGCACCATATATTCATCGCATTGGTCTGTGCGGTAATTGTGCAGGTATTTGTGTTAACCGGAATGCTGGCGTTGGCAGCAAGGCCACTGTACACCGGGCAGGAAATCAAAGTGGCCACCCTGCCTGTTGATCCGAGGTCGCTGTTTCGCGGCAACTACGCGCGCTTGAACTACGGGTTTTCTGAGTTACCGGAAAACGCTTTTGATGACGAAACGGTGTTGCGCCATGGCGAGCCGGTATACGTGAGTCTCAAGCCCGCCGACAACGGCCTTTATGAATACAGCGGAGTTTCTCTGCAGAAACCCGGGGAGGGTGTTTTTGTTCGTGGCCGTCTTCACAACAGAGCGCGATCACGCCAGGTGAAGTACGGTATAGAAGCCTGGTTTGCTCCGAAGCAGGAAGCGCTCAGGCTGGAGCGTGAGCTGCGTGACGGGGCGGTGGCGGTGCTGATGATAGACAGCGGGGGAAAAGCGGCATTGAAGGAGATCATCACCAAGGCCGGGGCACAATCACCCGGCGCTGTACCTGCACAGTAAGGTGAACCGGTCCGTCCGGGCACTGCTGTTGGCCTGGTTGGTCACGGCGGGCCCGGTGGTTGAATTGGTCTTTCCCTTAGTCGGGAACGCACGATGCCGTGCCTCACGGTCGTTGGCCGGCAGTGCCGCTATTGATACGAATGGCGATAGCGAAACGGTTTTGATTAGGGGCGGCGGTTATCCGTTGCCGGATATCCTGTACCGGTACAAGCACGGTTTGGCCTGAGGCCTGAGTCCGTTAACGTACCAGCATCGGCCAGGCACCTGATAGCGACATAACAAGCCGGCTGGCGTTGCGGGCAACTGACATCCGGCAACTGCCTGTTTAAAATGGCTGTACAATAGCGCCAAGGGACATTTTCGCGGCATGGTACTCCGCCGCTCAATCTCCAGTTGATTTAAATCGTCTATGAACCAGCCAGTGAAATCCGGCCGGAGCAATAAAACCTGGCACTACAAGCCGGCGTTGCCGATCACCGTATCGCCTTACTTTCAATGGCCGTTCCGTCTCAAGCCGGTTCTGAGGTGGATAGCGGGTGGCTGGTTGCCTGTGTCAGAACGGCTGATCATTCTGTTACTGGCTGTGGTGTCGGTACAGCTGGCCCCGTCGCTGGAGCAGGCGGCCAGTTTCAAGGCGGGCTGGATAGCAGAAATTTACCTGAGAAACCTGGTGTTGATGTGCCTGGTGGCCGGTGGGCTGCATTTTTATTTCTACATCTGGTGTCGGCAGGGAGATGAGCGCCGATTCGACACCCGTGCCTTCGCGACCGACAGCGGCGTATTTACCTTCAGAAGCCAGGTACGTGACAATATGTTCTGGACGCTGGCCAGTGGCGTGACAATCTGGACGGCGTATGAGGTGCTTATGCTGTGGGCGCTGGCCAATGGCTATGCACCAGCGCTGTCACTACCAGCCGATCTGCCGTGGCTATTGCTGTTTATTCTGTTGCTGCCCGTCTGGGAAACCACACACTTTTTTCTAATACACCGGTTAATCCACTCCACCGCGCTGTACCAGCGCATACATGCTCTGCATCACCGCAATACCAACGTCGGGCCGTGGTCGGGTCTGTCTATGCATCCGCTGGAGCATGTTATTTACCTGAGCACTGTATTGATTCACTTTATCGTGCCATCAAGCCCTGTGTTGATCATCTTCCATCTGATGTATTTTACATTGTCGGCAGCCACCACTCATACCGGGTACCAGGGTATCGTGCTGGCGGGCAAGCTGCTGCTGCCTCTGGGTACGTTTCATCACCAGTTGCATCATCGCTATTTTACCTGCAACTATGGTGGACTGGAGACGCCCTGGGATCAATGGACCGGCTCTTTTCACGATGGTACAGATGCCTCACATCAGTCGTTTCTAGCCAGACGCAAGAGCAAGGTACAGACCTGAGCGCGTAGTAAAATAGTGGTGGCGTCGCGTGTTAACCGGATAATGCGGTCGTTTGCAAGACCATTGTCCGGGTATTAAAAAAAGGAAGCGCGATGATTCAACCGGGGTTTGTAGGTGTCGGTACCATGGGTGCGCCAATGGTGCATTGTCTGGCCCGCAACGGTTATCCGGTGTGTCTGTTCGATACCAGCGCTGCAGCGTTACAGGTGGCGGCACAACGAGATAACCTGCCGGTAGCGGACAGCCTGGCTGATCTGGGGGCTCGCAGTGAACTCGTTTTTCTGATGCTGCCGAATTCCGCTATCGTTCGCACTGTCTGTCTGGCCACCGGCGGGCTGGCCGCTAATATGGCGCATGGCAGTATCATTGTTGATATGAGCTCCTCAGACCCGATCGAAACCCGCAAGCTCGGCACAGAGCTTTCAGGCTCGGGTATCACGTTGCTTGATGCGCCGGTATCAGGAGGTGTAGCGAAAGCCAGAGCCGGTACACTGGCGATCATTATGGGCGGGGATGATGACGCCGCGATGAATCAAGTAACCCCGGTGCTTGAATCTATGGGCACGGTGTATCGTGCCGGTGCGCTCGCTGCCGGCCATGCCACCAAGGCATTGAACAACTATGTGTCTGCCAGCGGGCTGGCTGCTGCCTGCGAGGCGCTTATTATCGGGCGGGAGTTTGGTCTCGACCCCGCGCGGATGACTGAGATTATCAACGCGTCAACCGGTAGAAACAATTCCACAGAAAATAAAATTGCACAGTTTGTACTCTCAGAGGATTTCAAAAGTGCCGGCTTCAGTCTTGGCTTGATGGCGAAAGATATCGGTCTTGCCGCTGGTCTGGCGCAGTCGGTTGGTAAGCCGTTACCCGGAGTGGCACTTGCGGCCGAGACCTGGCAGAAGGCCCGCGATGCGCTCGACACTGATGCTGACCATACCGAGATCTACCGGTATTTGAATGCCGATCAAACGCCGCGGTGACTGGCCTTTGTCGCTACTATTTGCAATGCTGTTGAGTCACTCATGCAAAGGAGCGCACGTGAATGAGTAATAAGCCAGAGTACAGCAAATTTCAGATCGTCGAGGTGGACGACAAGCCTGCAATCTATCAGGACGGCTCCTCGCATGTGCTGTCACGACATGACCACGCGACCTGGCATCCGCAAAACCTGCAGGGCCTTAGCCGGAAAACCAGCAACAAACTGCCGTATTCGGATAAAAGTAAATTTAACAGTCATCAGATTGCACAGGATGCGATTGCAGAATCAGCCGGGCACCCGGCGGTGGTCTCTGAGAACGGGTATCTGGTCACCACCTTTGATATGGGCCACGACACGGGCTACGACGGTAACACCGGAGAGAGCGTCAGTTCGGTCACGGTCGTGACAGATCGGGACGGCAAGCTTATCACTGCATACCCCGGGACTTCTTTCGGCACAGGCCTGCCTGATGAAGACAAAACCGACCGGCAACCGCCGGTCTTTTATCCAGATCCCGCCCCCGCTGACGAAGCACCGCGGAGATGGGACCAGATGTCTGACGCCAGCGCGAAAAACCGAAGAATCCGGTCAAATCCCGCTAGAAATTGCTCTCTCTCAGCGCCTTGACCCACTCGGAGACTAGCAGATAACATGGCGCATGCGGGGCGTCCCTGATGTGATATCGTCAGTGGCGCTCAGCCACCAGCCGGTGGCCGTTTGAGGGTCGCACGGTTGCCTCGTCAGGTGATCCGGAGATGACTGATCGATAACCTATTTAAGCCCGACCCGCTGAACTGGCTTTATCAACCCGAAGGTGGCGGCTTTAACTCTCTGTCGCGGCAGTATCGCGGCTACGATCCGGCGCGCCGTCCACGATTGTTGCGTCCGGCACGGCCGGTGAAGCTGTCTGTGCAGCCGGGCGACCTCATCACGCTGACCAATACAGACGGTGCCACACCCGTGCTGCTGTTTGCCATCAATGAGGGCGGCCGGACAGATTTTAACGCCGTCGGGCTTGCCCGCAATGCCGTTATCAGTGTGGCTGATCTGTCTGCCGGTGATGCTGGCACCCTGGCCGGTCTCGCCGAACTCACGCAGTGGTATCGCAGCGGGGGAGGCGGAGATGCTTCTGCGTTGAGTGCGGTCCGACTCTTCGATCTGACTACTATTGCCGGTGAGACGTTTACGTTACGTGCTGCGGCCGGGTTGACGCTCTGGATGCTTGTCGATCCCGTGCAGACTCTGACCACCGAATGCCTGTCGGGCGGTGGCATGGGCGGGGCTGTCACTTTTGAGCATGTACGTCATGATCGTGCGGCGAACCCGCTGCCGGAGCCATTCGGTGATGTTCGTGAAGAATTCACCGTCGCGCGTGGTACTGCCACAGCCTATGAGGTTGAAGAAGGCGAGGTGATTCAAGTGATTGATGTCGACGGACAGCAATGTACCGACTTCATGGCGATGAATGCCCGGGCGCTTGAACGCGGGCAAGAGCGCTTTATTGATTCCACAGTGACACGGTCAATGGTCAGGGGCGCGTACCCGATACCGGGTTTGTTCGATAAATTCTTTGATCAGGATATCCGCCCGCTACTGAAACTGAAACAGGATACGGTCGGTCGTCACGATACCTTTGCCTATGCGTGTACCGCGCGGGGTTACGAAGAGCGGGGTTTCTTTGGCCATTTAAACTGTTCTGACAACATCAGCCATGTGTATTCACCTTACGGTATAGCACCGAGAGCAGCATGGCCGGCAATCAATTTCTTTTTTAACTCGTGGATTGATCACGGTGACAATCTAATCCAGTCTGACGAAGCATGGTCGCGGCCCGGTGACTATATAGCGATGGAGGCGATGACGGATCTGGTCGCTGTGTCTACCGCGTGTCCCGATGATGTCGACCCGATCAACGGCTGGAATCCCACGGACATCCACGTACGCATCTATCGCAGGAACACACCCGTCCGGCATGCTGTGGCTTACAGAAGCGAACCCGATGCGGAGGCTATTTTGACAGAACATTCAGCGTTTCATGACAGAACCAGCGCACTGACCAGGCAGTTTGGCGTAGCGCGCGATGTATGGTTACCGCGTTCCTACGAAGCGACCCGCAGCCATGAAGAATATGACGCCTGCCGTCACGCTGTCACGATTCAGGATATGTCGTCGATTCGAAAATTTGATGTGCTGGGCCCCGATGCAGAAGCTTTGTTGCAGAAGGCCATGACCAGAGACATCAGCAAGCTCAGCGTTAATCGTGGTCTCTATGCTTTGCTGTGTGACGACACTGGCAGTGTTATTGATGATGGTACTTTGTTCCGGCTGACGGCCGACACTTTTCGCTGGTGCTGTGGTTCTGACGACAGCGGTTTGCAACTGAAAGCACTGGCTCAAGCAGCCGGGCTGAATGTCTGGATAAAATCACTGTTCGGGTCGATGCCGAATCTGGCTGTTCAGGGGCCAAACAGTCGGGAACTGATGCAGCGTATCAGCTTTACGCAACCGACTAACACTGACGTCAGTAATCTGCGCTGGTTCGGGTCAACAGTGGCGCGGTTGCATGATCGGGAAGGTGAGCCCTTCCAGCTGACCCGGACTGGCTATACCGGTGAGCTTGGCTATGAAATATTCTGCCATGAGAAATCAGCATTGGCGATCTGGGATGCGGTTATGCTGGCCGGTGCTGATCTGGGTATCAAGCCTATGGGGCTCGATGCCCTCGACACCATACGCATAGAGGCGGGGCTAATGGCCGCCGGTGCGGAGTTCGGTCCTGACATAGATGCCTTCGAGGCCGGGCTCGGTTTTGCCGTCGATCTGAGTAAAAAAGACTTTACCGGCCTGGCAGCGCTGCGGCGCAACAGTGAGGCCCCGAGGCGTGTACTGAAGGGGCTTGTTTTCAAGGGCCACGAAGCACCGGCACACGGAGACCCGGTGATGGTGGGGCGGCGCACCATCGGTGTGATTACCAGCGCCACGGTGTCACCGGCGTTTGACTGCGCGATAGCGATGGCGCGTTTGTCCGTAGAGCATGCGACGGTCGGTGCTGCCATAGAAACCGGTAAGCTCGACAGCCACGGTAAGCGGCTGCATGCAGAAGTCTGCGATATTCCGTTCGTCGATCCTACCCGCAGTCGTGCGCGTTCCTGAGCGGCCAGCCCCTGACGGGGTAGCGACAAAGCTTTCGGTCAGTCACAGCAGAACCCCACGAATGCGACACAAATCTGCATAATCACCGTATGCGGTGATGGATGTTCCATCAACAGTTGGTACTATGGAGGTTGGCTCAAGGAGGGACAGCCGTGATCAAAAATGCAGGATCAATCGCTACACTGGTGGCAAGTGTCTGGATAGGCACGATGCTCGTGCCGTCCGCGTTATCGGTTGTACAAGCGCAGGAGCTATCAAGCAGCCTGCAATTCAAAGTGAAAAAAATAGCGTCCACTATAGCGAAGACTCGACAGAGCCTCGCCAGCCAGGGACAGGCGGCTGTGGCAGACGCGATGAAAGCCAAGCAGCTTCGACAGCGAATAGACAGCTATGCTGCGGCACTGGCAAAGATGCCGTCAACCGATGATGTTGAGTTGCTCAAAGCAAAAGAGCTGCACGGGCTGCTGGTGGTTGAGTATAACGCCCTGCTGGCGGGAGACAGTGCTCAAGCGCAGTCATCGGCAGCGGGTCAGGCCCCGTCCCAGGCTGCAGCGCCAGCGGCACCAGCCGCACCAGCGGCCCCGGCAGCCAAAGCAGCGCCGGCGGCCAAATCCGATTCGGTTCCTGAACTGGTCTCCGGGCAACGGGTTCGCGTGAAGAAGCTCGCTCGGGACATTGGCAATGTGCGAGGCAGCATCAAGACCACAGGTCCTTCAGAGCTGCAGGACCCGGAGATAGTCGCCGCTTTTAAAAAGCGGCTGGATCAGTTCACCGAGGCCGTAAAACGCTATCCGCAGGTAGAAGATGCCGACGTTATTGCAGCACGCACGGAATATGTCTCACTGAGAAAAACGCTTCAGGAAGAATACGCCCGAGCAAAAGCCCAGCTCGAGATTCTGGGGGATGTTCCGGCGCGACTGCGACAAATAGAAAACCGCGATCAGGAGTATCCGGTACCGGCGTCGCTGATTCCACCGTTTGATCAGACTCAGGCGGCTGAGTGGCTGAGTGCATCGTCAAATGCAAGAGCGGCGGCAGAGTTCGATCATAAGCAGTTGCAGGAGATTTCACCGATAGCGCACTTGCCAGAGCAGACCGTCAGTGGTCGCATGGAAGAATACAGCTTTCGGGATCTGGATCGACTTAACCGCATGGTGCGGTCCAGATTCGACGGTGTTCAAAACGGCTATGCACAGACCAACGCCAATGTGAAAGCGAGGTTGGCAGAGCTGGGCAATCAGGTGCAGGGCGGTGGTGCCAGTGCCAATGCCGGGCAGGTTGCGAAAGATCACGCTACGCTTGATGCGATGATTGAAGTGGCTCAGTCCAGCGTGCATCTGGAGTCAGTATTGAAACGCCCCGTCGCTGACGCCGAGGCCGTTGTTGCCAGCTACCGGCAACGTCGCGCCGACTACGATACTGATCGTGAAAATGCAATCGATGCGACGAGGATGCCGGCGGCTGCCACCGAAGATGCAACGATGATGGCAATAGCCGGAGAGATCGTCGCAAAACCACACTACGATTTTGGTGAGTATGGTCCGGTAGTGCTCAATACCGCGAAAATAAAAGAACACGAACTGGAGACCAGCGAGATCGATATCGACAAAATTGATGTGTCGCTGTCGGGCGATTTGAAGATGTCTGGTACAAAAACTACTTATTTCTATAAGTGGCAACAGTTTCAGTTTGCCGTCCCTTTGAGGGAGGGGGGCAGCGATTTGTGGCGGGTATTTTTCATTAACGCAAAGTATTACACGTCAGGTGCGCCTCAGACACCGCTAAATGAATGGATTTCCGGTGGTGTTGTAGAGGGAGATCTAATCAGGGAGGAGAATTTCTAGGGCAGCGCGTACACAGGGCAGCTGTTGCCTGTGCCCACAGTAGTGATGAACCTTAGTGGTCATCACCAAGTTGATTATGTAGTGACCAACCGGAACGGATATCCTTATGGCTTTACCATTAACTAAAGCAAAAACAACAAAGAATTTTGCCTCTTTTAACGCAGAACTCGACACCACGGTGTGCGACCGGAATAACAACGCAGATCTCACTATTACGCTAAAAGTCGGTCTGCGCCAGATTAACCCACCGGCCGGTGCAGCAACCGGCAAGTACCACGATTACGGTGATGTCACAGAGCCACAGCGCGATATAATAAAATGGTCAACCGGTAGCTGGAACCGCTGGAAAAGCACATTTCAGCGTACCGCCCAGTCCTATTGGAACGCCAAGTTCTGGCTGGTTAACAACCACCCGGTACTTGAGTATGATGATGGCGGGACCATATACCGGCATAATATTTTCTGTCGCTTTCGCCTGATTGTCGGCGATGCATCACCCGGGTCATCACATCATCACATTGTTGATGTCTATCGCCTTGCTGCCAGCGAGCCCTGGGGCGGGTCTCATTCGACCCTATACAATAGCCGGGACATCGCGCCCTACGAGAATGACAAAGACAGTGGTGGATCACCGATCATGCAACGGGCCCACGTGCACGAGATAGGTCATTTGATTGGACTTGGGCATTCACATGAGGGTGGCGTACAATGCCCGACCACCGGTGACACCAATGCCGCCGCCTGTTACGGGACAAACGATGCAGAAAAGCAATCGGTAATGGGTATGGGCATGCAGCTTCGCAGTCACCATGCCTACCCGTGGCGTATGGTGATGTCAGATATATCCGGCAAGGGTACTGTGCGAAAGCCTTCGGCCAATCGCAGTTCTGCGGCGTGGTCAAATTTTGTCGCTCAGGTGACCGGCAATAACCCGAACCACACTGTTGCCAGTAAAGCCAGCAAGGACTGGGAACCTAAAATGAAGCGCCATTATCCGCGAACCGCCGCCGAGGTTCTGGCCAACGCGGCGATAACCACAAGACCACAGAGAACCTGAGTTAATGGCTTACATAGCATTTGCAAAGCAGCCCGGCCGTGTAACAACGCAAGCGCGTTGGATAACCCCGGCCGTGGCTGTGCTGGCGTTGCTGGCCATGCCATTGTCAGCCTGTGCCCAGGACAAGGAACCGATTATGATTAATCTCGACAGTTGCGACGAGAGTCCACTCGCACGGTCCAGATGTATGATTGAGGCATTACTCGATGATCTCTCCAGGACTTATCTGCTAACTGGCGGTGGCGGTATCTCAAGTATCGATCAGAAGGCAACCTGGGTCTACGAAGTCTCACTGAGCCAGCGCGAGCGTGTAGATGTGATTACCTACAGCTTTGAATTGACTGATGAGGGTTTAGTGGAAATAGTCGGTAAACAAAAAAGCACGCGGTCAAAGGGCTGATCAGTCGCCGGGAGTGTGTTGTTTCAACCTGATTTACTGCAAAGCGGTTCAGCATCAGCGCCATGCCGGGGGTGGCACACTGACCCGGGGCTGACAGGCAGCCGTGTTAGCCTTGCCGTCTGAGTTGCGTGTGAATGCGCTTGCCACGGTCCTGTATTGGATGGGAAGTGTTGTATAGGATTGTAGTAGGTATTGTGATGCCCTGTTTTATCTGCATGGTCCGCGTTGCTTTTCCCGTCGGTGACAAAATATTTACTGCATTCGCAGACGCATAGGTTTCCGGTCCGGCCGTTGTGTCGGGTTGCTAGCAGCGACTCCCTGATAGTCTCTGCCGGTACGGCTGACGGAGATCGAATTTGTGTTGCTTCAATCTGCAGCACGATGAAGTTGCCGGTCAATCCCCGCTTGACCGTCGGGTTTCAAAACAGGCTGCGTAATGACACTTGATGATTTAAAAAAAGAGAAGCCTTTCAGTTATCACACGACTAAAAGCGGACAGGTGCGACTATCCTATAGAGGAAAAATTGTCGCGAGTCTTTGCGGGGCCGATGCCGTGAAATTTATCGCTAAGGTCGAGTGCGATTCTAACAGTCAGGCTCAACGGGTAATGGCGAAAGCCACCGGTAACTTTAAGCGTGGGAACGAAAAGCAATCAAGGAAATAAGTACTCGGGTGTAACGACATTATCCGCATACACGGCAACCCGCAAAGTTTCGATCTTCCAGCACAGACGGCCGTAATTGACCGTTGACCGTTCGGGTATCTGCTCAACCAGGCGAAGCTCCCGTTAAGGCAGGAGAGCTGCATCGGCCGCTGGTGGTTGAGTATAGAATCCTGCTAGGTGGTCCTCAAGTTCAGCCATCGGCGACGGGTCAGACCCTAAATGATGCCATCGACATAGCGCTGAACTTGAAATGATTGACCTGGCAACCAGTCGATTGGTGAAACCTACTGTAGCACTTCAAAGCGTGCTTGATGGCCCAAGTGTCACTAGAACTAAAAATTTCGAGTCCGGCACTTTGTCTGGTTGGGGGCAGGGTGGGGCTAAAAGTCAACAAAGGTAGGTGGTAGTCAGGTTTGCGCTGCTTGCTCCGGCAGCGGGCGGGATCTGCACGTCACAGTAGGGTTGATGTGAAACTGTGTAATTCGGGATTGTAATAACGCGATGTCGGTCTCGCGTCGCGAGGTCGTTATAGTCTACAGAGATAAACTGCGGTGAATCATCCCGCTCCCTGTTATAAAACGGGCGAAGGGTCAAACGATAGTGCCCCTTGAATCACCTTAAAGCAGGGAGACAGGTTTCGGCAGCATTATCACGTCCAATTCATGTATTTGTATCCAATGCCCTTCGAGTGTGCATGTTGCTCCCGACATAGCGGGGATGCTACATGCCATGTGGTTGATGTTGCATTATGAGTTTTTCAAT
>CALKXD010000215.1 GCA_938003855.1 uncultured Granulosicoccaceae bacterium
AAAGTAGACAACCTGATCGGCGGCAAACACCGCACTCGAGGCTGAGACGGTCATTAGGGTGGCGGCCACAATTGACAGCCACACTTGGATTACTTTATTGGGTAGGCACCGAGTGTCCTTACGGCAGCATAGCGTGAAAGAAAAAGGAGAAGTCGACTAAGCTACAGTAGCGCTATTTTCCTGAATGCGAGACTGCAATGTTTGCTGATAATTCCACGGTAACCAGTTCTGCGGATTGCGACCGACATCAAACCAGTTTTGTTGTAGATGCACCAGATACTCAAACACATTGACATTATTAGCGACTGCCGTGGCCAGCACAGTGGTCAGGATATCGCCCACATCGGCCCCTTCCTGGGTTTTATAGAATAGTGAGTTTTTGCGCACTCGAATAATCAATTTGAGTATTTGCTCAACCCCGTTGTTGTCCAGCTTTGCCCCCGGTACATGGCAAAACCGGCACAAATCCTCAAAGTGGTTCAGGAAATAGGCGCACGCTTTACCAAACGTACTGTTGGGTTCGATCTCATCGCTGCGCTCTATCCAGTCACGGCATTTTTCTCGCAGTGACTCCATCACCGGCAGGGAGTGTTCGTGGTGATAGCGCTGGCGGGCGTCGACATCCAGTTCCGCCTCGTCACAGTGCGTGTTGTGTTGCCAGATTTTGCCATACTCTTCGATTACCCACTCGGCCTGCGCAACCGTATCAATACAGTGGTGGAACTCACGCCGTGCATGGGCGTTGCACTTGCACCAGATATAGCGCTCGATTACCGACGGCTGATTGCGATTGAGTGCATCACTCATCAGCAATGGCGGAGGTGCTGTTGTTTGACGTGGCTGCAGAACCTCATCGAGCCACTCTCCACCATGGCCGATGTTGGTTTTAAACAAGACCAGTGGTTGACCGCCCTCAAGCGTCGCTACCACCGCCGAGGTATACACCCCGGTGCGGTGTTTGGGCTTTTTCGTGCGTCGATCCGGTATCTGCTTGCCCGTTTGATCAACAATTCGATTGGTCGTGTCGTCGAGCGCATAGTCCGGGGCATCGGCAGCGAGCATTAACAAGTACTTGACCAGTGGCTTTAACAGATCGCTCACGGCCTTGCATTGATCGTAGATGGTGCTGGCGGCCACCGCCATGCCCAGCACCTGCTGAAGCGACTGTTGACGAAAGTATGGTACTCCAGTGAGGTTTTTATAGATCGCCATCAGTGCCCGGGCACTGTAACCATAGTGCTGTCCACGGGCGCCGTCTTTGAGGACGTCCTCAGGCAGCTCGGCGGTAAAATAGGCTCCGCAGGTGTTGCAGCGTAATTGCTCCAGAATGTGCCGGGTGACTTTTAGTGGCGCCTGGCCGGTGACCCGTAAGGAACTCGCCGGCTCAGTCTTGTTGAGCTTGCCTTTTTCACACTCGGGGCATTGATCGCCTTTGTGCTGTGTTTGGAGAGGGTGTTTTTCTACCTCGTGCTCGACTTCGGGGGTTTCACCGGTGGCAAAGCCTGAGCGGTTGTGGCGCTGTCGAGTGCCAAGACGTCTACCTCGATTGCCAGGCTCGGCTGGATTGACCAATCCAGCAAGCTTTCGAAGCTTGTCAATGGTGCTTTTTTGCCGGTTAAGCCGTGCATTGGACCCCAACAATAAATCCAGTAACAGCTTCAGGTCTTCACTCGATACCGTCAGATCATGGGCGATAGCGTACTCGACACGCCCGATCAGCCCGTTAACCTCATTCATGTTCAGCCCGACCGCATCAGCCATGGACGATCACCGATTCTGGCTCAACGGTGTTAAGCAGCAGTTGTCGAAGTGTGTGCGCCTGCACCGGGCTGATGGGAGTGTTGGCCTTGGGCCAGTGAGCAAAGCGACCACGACTTAGACGTTTGGTGATCAAGTAATAACCATTGGATTCGTAGCTGAGTATGCGGATCATCGTTGCGGCACGATTAATAAACACGAACAGTGTTCCGCTACGGGGGTCCTGTTGCAACGTCTGTGAACAAATTGCCACAAAACCATCAATGCCTTTCCTAAAATCGGAGGCTTCGTGCGCTACTAAAATGCGGGTCTGTGCGGTGAGGTGAATCATGACAGTAGTACCGAACTGATCTGATCTAGAATTTCAGACCATTGATCACGGGTAACCTCGCCGGTAAGCGTGACAGTGTGATCGCTATCCGCACTGCCAAGAACAATCGACAGCCGGTAACGTTGCGCCTTGCACGGCTGTGCGAGGGGAAGTGTCACAAACGGCTCGTTAGTGTCAGGGGTGATGTGCCTGTTGGAATCCCCGCCGTCGAGTTGGCGTTTCCAACGACTCAGTGAGGTGGGGCTAATGGCCAGGGCGTTGACCACGGCTGTTGGCGGGTATTCACTTGACAGCCTTACTGCTTGTCGCTTTAATTCCTCCGGAAACACGGCTCGTTTGCCAATTGAACGGCAATGATCAAGCCGTTCACGCAAATTCTGTAACGGCCCCGGGATAGTTATCGGATGCATGGATTTCACTCGTGTTGAACGTGAAATCTATTTCAGCACCGATTCTATTTCTGGTTAAGCTGAACTGCCGTAAGGACACGTTTGGTCGGCGGGATTTCCGTTGAGGTCAAGGCCATAGACTGTCTGCTCGGTGGGATTGCCGTTGAGGTCATAACCAATGACGGTCGCCCCGCCATGGGCCGCGACAATCTGTCGGATACGACTTAGCTCATCGTAGTCGGTGTGCAGGCTTTTTTTAATCTGTCCGTTCGGGTCTTTGATTTTCTCATCGGTTCGGTTACCGGCATCATCCGGTGTCCAATCGATTCGATTGCCCTCCCCGTCAAACACCGCCTTCAGACGATTCGCATCGTCTCTGACGTACTCGATGAAGGTCGCATCATCAAGGGTGACTCGCTTTATCTCCCCCGTCGGGGTGTAGTCAATTGACGTTACCTTGCCGTCGGTGGTGACGGTATCAGGGCGTTGGCGCAGGTCATAAGCAATAGTCGTCACGACACCATTGGCATCGGTGATCTTGGTAGGCTGCCCGTGGGCGTTATACGTATTGTAAGTGGTGACATGGCCTAATCCGTTGGTCACGGTGTGCACCTGGCCGCACTCACTGCCCGTGGTGCAGTCGTAATAGACGTTCGTGACTGTATCGGTGACATCACTGCGAGGGCCATCGATGGTCAATAACTGACCGTAGGTGTTGTAGGTATAACCCCAGGTGCGGATCTCCCCTGTGACGGTATCGGTGACCGTCTTGAACTCTGGATTGGGATCATCGTAGGGCGTGTAGGTATAGGTGGTAATGCGTCCCGGCTCGGTGATCACCTCTGGCAGTCGATAGTCGGTGTGCCACTGAGTACTCACGGTGCGTTCATCCAAAGTACCTTCGCCGTAGGTTACGCTCTCAGCTAGTCCCCGGGAGTTGTTGACGAGCCGGGTGATATTTCCTTCCCAGTCCGTTTTTTTGTTAACAAATCCCGCTGCATCGTACGCATAATCGCCAACAGAGGCTCCGCAATAGGTACTAGCCTGTCGATCAGATGTTTTGAGCTTTGGGGCTCCTTGAATGACTTCAAACTGATGAATGGTCGACTTACCCAGCGGGTTGGTGACCGTACTG
>CALKXD010000216.1 GCA_938003855.1 uncultured Granulosicoccaceae bacterium
ATTTCCGAATAGGGTACGGTAGACACATCGCTTTTACGTAGGGTACGAAGCCTTCGCCCTGTTTTGTCCAGCGCAGTTTCCAATTATCAGCCAAACACTGTTATTCTGTTTGGTAGCATTGCTCATCAATGCCACCAAAGGTCACAGGGATACCCGGGGCTGTGTATGGGGACATTAAAAACCTCCCTGATAAGAGATCGCTGTAGACCGGACTAAAATATCGTCGACAGACATACCGCCCGGGCTTCTCATCACCACCGTTAGAAGGATAAAAGCAGAACTGTCTCAAGCGACAGTTTCAAAAAACCTGTGGCAGTCAAAGCCTACAGCCCGTCAAAGCCAACAGCCCCGGGTGCTTCGGCACGGCAAGGCCAACAAGCCTCTTACCGCTTCAATGGCTGCAGGTGCATCACGATAACTCACCGACCACCTGCGCCGCCCGTGCTTTAATCACTTTACAGACATCACGCAATACCGGATGGCTGTAACCATACCGGGCCGATTCGGCCAGCAGTGCTTGCGACTCCGGGACAATTGCTTCAGCAAGGTCCAGTAATTGTCCGGTGAACAACCTTTGCGCCCCCCGGGTATCCGGTACCAGCGACAACCACTGTTTTAATCGTATGGTGTCGGGAATATTGCGCCGACCGATTCGCATCGCCATCTTTTTGGTCAATGCCGGATAGGCCGATGTGCACACAACATCATACAGCGGTGCCAGCGAGGGTGATCGTGCATCGGGCGCATGCAGCAATGCGAAATTTTTTGCATGGGCGTCTGCGTTGCCGACCAGAAAATGAAATATCTGCATTTTCAAAAAAGTCAGTCTGTCTGCGGCCGGCTGATCTACGACCTTTTTGATCAGGCCGAGTGATCTATCAATACCCGGCCCTCCCTCGTCTTCATATTTTATCTCTGGCGGTACGCTCAGTGCCTGACAGAAATCTTCCTGATGCAGGCGGGTTAGACCGCCACTGGTGTTTATTCTATCGAAGCGCTCGACAAGGACATAGTCGGTATCACCCGCGGTCGCCAACTGAACGTCTGCGGCCATCAGACCTACTCGCAAGGCCAGAGTCATACAGAAGCATTCGTTCTGCGCACTGCCCGCCAAGCCGATGATATCGGGCTTTAGAATATGCGTAGTCGGCTGACCGTTTTTAACCAAAGCCACTTGAGAGTTGACCACCTTCACAGCCAGTTTGTCCTGCGCACCGGCCAGGGACAAACGCACATCATTGCGACTGCCCAGCAGCGGGTTGCCTCTCAATTCATTGAGTAAACCTGCGAGCTGCTGATCTTCCAGTATTTCATCGCGGGCATCTACCATGGCAGGCCTGGTGTTCTGACCATATAACGCAAGTGCACCGGCGCACTCTCCACCGATTATCTCAAGCATGCCAAAGGCATTGGTATCCGATATCCCCAGTGCGCCGGCAAGCCGATTGCGGGCTGACTCGTCCGGGAGAAGACCGGAAAAATAGGGTCTGGCGACAGCGTTCGGATACGGTTCCGATGTTATCGGCATGGAGACCGATATCGGCCTTGCGTTTTCACTGCTGAGATACGCATCGTCGTACTGAAAAGACAAGCTCGCATCGTCAAACTGCTCCAGTACACCGGCTTTGCTGTCGTGCAAAAACACATCAAGCAGGCGCGACACGGCTATTGTTCCCGCGTAGTGGCAACGATGGAGATACCCAGAGTCTGCAACACGGCCAACGCGCGACCGAGTTGGCAACTCTCTTTGCCGTGTTCCAGTTCACGCAGAAAGCGCACCCCCACGCCGGCCAATGCAGCAAGCTCAGCCTGAGTGACTCTCTGCCGTTTGCGCTCACGCCGTATTACGCCGCCGAGCGCCTCAGCGTCTTGAATATTTGTCATAAAATAGTCCCCATAGGGTCTATTATGGCAAAATTTCAGAGTAACACCAGCTAATAGTCCCGATCAGGGTTATTTAATAGTATCGACAAGCGAAGCGACAATATTCATCCCGAGCGGGTTGTTCTTAGCTCCCTCAGCCCGCCGACAGGCACATTTCGCGATAGCATCAAGCCCATCGGCACGGCGGCTCTTCGCGCGAAACCAACCTCGCAGCGCTGTAGTTCGTCAATACCTGCAATGCGATCACTGCACCGGGCACTGACCGGCCAGCGACCGATCAGCGACCGATCAGTTGTTGCACCGCGCCATGCAGCCGGGCTCCGGATAGTCCGGTAAAGTCTTTATCTATCTGTCTAACTACGCGGCTCTGTAAATTCTGCGGGAAGACGGCCCTCAGGTCACCGAGTGTACGCGGTGAAGCGGCGACATAAAGCGCGTCGAGCTCTCCGCGTGCAAGCTTGTCGGTCAGATAACTCGACAGGTGCCTGGCAAACAATCGCTCCTGATGGCGGATCGGATCGGAATGCAGTTCAAGCCCGGCGCGGTTGCTGCCGACCGCGGAAAAAGTGCGACCGGCACGGTCCGACATAAGATCACTGGTTTTTACTTGTCGCGCATCAAGCTCTATGGTCTGACTGCGCGACTCGTCAGCGGGGTTTTTGATTAGTCTGGCCACCCCGCCATTCGCTATCAGCACCCATCTATTGTAGTCACTCATCGTGCTCTCGCCGTAGTTCAAACGCGTTCGTCTCACGCCCACCCCGGTCGCACGCCTTCTGCGACCTGCGAACCAGTATCGGTTACCTTTCCAGACACACGCTTGATATGCATCAAACCCGGGTAAAAACACTATAAACAGCGCTGTGTTACTACGACAGCATCTCACTGAGCATGGCTTCCAGGTCATTTTGATGATAGGGCTTTCGCAACAATGACAAGCCCGATTCACGCAGCTTGGCAGCGTTGATAATATCTTCGGCATAACCGGACGTCAGCAACACCGGCAATTGCGGATCAATGCGGCGGATTGCAACCGCCAGGTCGTAGCCTGTCATCCCTTCGGTCATAACGACATCCGTGAACACCAGATCAATGTGCGGGTTGTCGCTGTAGATTTGCAGAGCCATATGACCATCAACAGCCTCTATCACCGTATGGCCTAAAGTCCGAATTCTTTTAACGGTTAGCTTTCGCACCCGGTCGTCGTCTTCAGCTACAAGGATTGTCCTGCCGGAGACAGGCCGTTGCGGATGACTCAACGTCACCGGTGACTCAGGTTCACCGCCACTAACGGCCCTGGGCAGATAGAGAGAGAAAACAGTGCCACTGCCTGCTTCGCTGTAGACCGTCACCCCGCCGCCTGACTGATGCACAAAGCCATGCACCATACTCAGCCCCAGCCCTGATCCCTTGCCGCCTTTTTTACTGGTGATAAACGGATCAAAAAGTGTGTCTTTTATTTCTTCAGGAATGCCACTGCCGGTGTCGGTCACGGCTATTCGCACATACTCACCGGGCTTGAAGTCATAACCGTCGATATCACCGTCTTCGAGTGATGCATTAGCGGTTTCGATCAATAACCTGCCACCGTCAGGCATGGCATCTTTCGCGTTAATGACCAGATTTACCAGTGCGTTCTCCAGCTCTGATACATCAACGCTGGTATTCCACAGCGACTCAGACAAATGATTTTCAAGCGCTATGTTACTGCCCAGCGTTCGGGTAAGCATTTCGGTTAAGTCGGCGATCAGGCGGTTAACGTTTATCGTATTCGGTGACAACGGACTGCGCCGGGCAAAAGTCAGCAGCCGCCGGGTAAGCCGCGCTCCCATCTCTGCCGCGTCTCTGGCGTCATCAAGCATTTCGATGTTGTCCGGCTTTTCAATCTCTGTCGACAGGAGATCGAGGTTACCCATAATTACCGTCAGAATGTTGTTGAAGTCGTGCGCTATTCCACCGGTTAAATTACCTATCGACTCCATCCGCTGGTTGCGATGCAATGACTCTATCAGACGGTTTTTTTCCGTCACATCCTGAGCGATTATGGCAACCTCCGGCGGATCGAGGGTGGTCGAAAAATGCAGCGCCAACTCGGCATCGTACCGTGACCCATCGGATCGTGCCAGACGCGTCTGCAAGGCGAGCCGCCGCTTGTCGTCGGCCCGTAAGCGGCTGACCGTCTCTGCTAAATCTGACGGGGTCAGGTCAGCCAGCACATCAATCGCGAGGCAGGTTTGCAATTGATCAAGCGTGTAACCAAGGTTCGCCAGCGCCGCACGGTTAGCGCCAGTGAACATCACGGTCTCAGCATTCAGTGTGTATATTTCATTGACCGACTCTTCAACAATCTGGCCCAGACGCTCGCTGAGTGACCGGGCTTCGTCCAACTCTGACAGGTCGTGCAATATTCCGGTAAAATACAGCGCGTCATTTTCGGTATATCCGGCCACCGACAAATGCACCGGGAAAACCCTGCCGGATTGGTGCAATCCGCTGACTTTGCGGCCGGTACCGATAATCTTGTTGATGCCGGTAGACAAATGGTTATTGATATATCCGTCGTGTTCGCTGCGATACGGCTCAGGCATCAGCATCCGTACATTGTGGCCAACCATCAGTGGTTTTTCATAACCGAACATTCTGGAGGTGGCGTTATTGCACTCGATAATTATACCGTCACCATCAATGGTCAGTATTGCAGCATCGACGGCCTCAAGAATTGAATTAAGGCGATTTTCACTCGATAACCGGACCGCGTTTCTATTTGCGTTCATGACCCGCCATACCCTTAAAAAGCCAGTAGCCCGTGCAGTTAACCCTTCGGGGAATGGTACCAGAATTCCGACCATCTACCGGGCAGCATGGACACGGCCAGACATTGCTTGAATAACCATCCGCGCCCGCGCATGACCCCGCTTTAGTCTATCGTCTGACAACCGGGTGGTCAGCGGATTGATTGAAATCAAAGCCCCTGCTACCGGCAGACGGATACTGCCTGTATGACTTCACGCTCTCAGAATGCGCGGTTACCGCCGCCCGCGACAGGCCCCGGCCATGACTGACGGCTGCCGGACTTTCAGCGCAGCTGGTGTATTGCCCTGTTGTTCAAATACACCAACACCGGGCATCCGATGCTTTCACTGTGGTGCAGCGGCAGAGCCCGACAACGCTCGCCGTATTGTGTTCGACGGCGCGAGCCACAGTGTGTGCAGCAGCGCGTGTCAGACTGTTGCGTGCACGATTATTAATTCCGGGCTGGACGACTACTACAGAAGGCGGCAGGGGGCCGCAAACACACCAGTGGCTGATCCATCTAATCACTCCACAGCAATCTACAACGAACCGGAAGTTCAATCACAGTACACAGTTTCCACCAGTGGTGGCACAACCGTGCTGCTTGCTATCAGCGGTTTGCATTGTGGTGCTTGCGTGGGGCTACTAGAAAACTCACTCGGCAGGATCAACGGCATCCGGCGGGTTTCAGTCAACCTGACCAATGCGCGCATGGAAGTAGCCTACGACCCGCAGTCGACCTCGCTGCGTGCCATTATAGATTCCGTCCAGTCGATAGGCTACAAGGCGGAACCCTATGAACCTAATCACATCGCCACCACGCGTCGCCAGCAGCAGGTAGTACGCCTGAAGCAACTGACACTCGCTGGGCTGGTGGCAATGCAGTCTATGATGTTCGCACTTCCCGGCTACCTGAGCGGTGACGGCGGCATCGAGCAACACCATACCCTGTTGTTTCAATGGGCCGCCATGCTACTGACCGTGCCGGTACTGCTGTACAGCGCGCAACCGTTCTGGTCGGGTGCGTGGCGTAGCATACGCAGTCGCCGCCCCGGTATGGACGTACCGGTTGCAATCGCCCTGCTATGTGCTTCCGCCGCCAGCTTGCACGCGATGTACCACGGCAGCGGCGAGGTGTACTTTGACTCTATCGCCATGTTTATTTTTCTGTTGCTCGGGGCACGCTACCTGGAATGGTCAATCCGGCAACGCAGTGCCGACGCACTCGAAGCACTGGACGCTTCCATCCCACAGACAGCACATCTGCTGGCCGTGAACTCTACCGATGCGGCGACCGGGTACATCGAAGACCTCCTCTCTGTCGCGACAGCGACTGTCCCGGCAGTTCGCCTTAAGGCAGGTGATCTATTCAGAGCACACAGCGGTGAGCGGATTGCCGCCGACGCCAAGGTAGTCGCAGGGAACTCGACCATTGATTGCTCCCTGCTCAGTGGCGAGAGCCTGCCGGTTGCCGCCGCAGCCGGCGCACTGATACCGGGCGGTGCGATCAACGGAGAGTCACCGCTGGTGCTGCGCGTCACCAGACCACTGGCATCCAGTGCCCTGTCTACAATCACTCACCTGGTCAACCGCGGCGCATCGGAAAAGCCGCCACTGATACGCCGCACTGACTGGATAGCAACGGTGTTCGTCTCAGCGCTGCTGGTGGTAGCCGTGCTCACCTGGTTACTGTGGCTTACCATTGAACCTGCGCGTGCACTGCCCGTCGCCATTGCAGTATTGATTGTTTCCTGCCCTTGCGCGCTATCTCTGGCAACACCGGCGACACTCGCCGCAGCAACGGCCGGACTGCTGCGACAGCGGATACTGGTAACGCACGGACATACACTCGAAACGCTTAATCGCATCAGCGATGTCGTGTTTGACAAAACAGGCACACTAACAACCGGTAGTGCAACGCTTGAAGACATCCACTGCGCAAGCGGGATCAGCCGCGATCAAGCCCTGCAGTTTGCCGCATCACTGGAGCACGGGTCCAGCCATCCGTTTGCCACCGCCTTGCTGAATGCCAGCAGACAAGTAACAGGCTCACGCACGGGTAAGTACGCTGAATACAGATTCGAGACCGTTGAACATGTCCTTGGCGCGGGTGCCTGCGCCACTGTCTGTGGTCAGCCGATGCTGCAATTTCGCATAGGCACTGCACGATGGTGCGGTGTCACCGATCCGCATGCCTGGCGCTCAACCGTCACCGCCTGCATGAGTGAAGTATTTCTGGTCGCTGTTACTGCATCTGCTGCCACACCATCACTGACACAGGCTATCCCGCCACAGGACTCTGTAGAGGTGCTGGCACGCTTTAGCTTTGACGATACTCTAAAGCCCGGAGCAATAGATCTGGTACAGTTTTTTAACCAGCGCGGGGTGCGTGTGCATCTGCTGTCCGGTGATCGTCACCCTGCGGTCACACGAGTGGGCCGTGCTCTGGGCCTGGCGGCACAGCGCATCACATGTCAGGCGACACCTCAGGACAAGCAAGCCCTTGTCGGACGCATGCAAAAGCAAAGCAAAACAGTGCTGATGATTGGCGACGGTATCAACGATGCGCCGGTACTGGCCAGTGCCGATGTGTCAATCGCAGTGACACAGGCATCAACACTTGCCTGTGTTGCCGCAGATGCGGTGGTTTTATCAGAGGATGTCAAAGACATTGAATCACTGGTACTTAATGCGCAACGCACCAACCGGATAATAGTTCAGAACCTGTACTGGGCCGCCGGCTACAACCTGGTAGCGATACCGATGGCGGCTGCCGGGATGGTTCCGCCGTGGCTGGCTGCGGTCGGCATGTCGCTAAGTTCCCTGCTGGTGGCAGGCAATGCACTGCGTGCCGCCACACCCCGATGACGATACCTACAGCAGCCCGACGCCAGGCAACGCAAACCGCTGGCGCAAAAAACAGCACTTTAACCCGTTAACGGAGCTTAAACATCCATGGAAGTGCTGATCATTCTAGTGCCGCTGTCTGTATTAATTCTGTTAGTTGCCGTGTGGCTTCTTTTTAAGATGATCACTAGCGGCCAACTACAGGAGAGCGAGGGTGCAGCCTGGCGGATACTGATGGACAACGATACCACGGCCACACACGCCTCCCCGGACGATCCACCGCGTCAATAGAAACCCCGACCCCACGGTAAAAACTGCACCGGATTGACACGGGTCAATGGCCGGGCTTACCCGGGCAGTTACGCTTTGCACTCTACCTGATTAACGCAGAGCGGTGCTCATGTCCAACACAACCAAGTCGACAACCACAGGATTCTATAACTACCGTGTTGTCAGGCAGTTTTCAATTGCCACGGTAATCTGGGGTCTGATAGGTATGCTGGTCGGGGTATTGATCGCCGCCGAACTCACCTGGCCCGACATCAGTATGGATATCCCCTGGCTGAGCTATGGACGTCTGCGTCCGTTGCACACCAATGCAGTCATATTCGCCTTTGGTGGCAGCGCATTGTTTGCCACGTCGTACTACGTTGTACAGCGCACCTGCGGCGTGCGGTTGTTTGGTGGTGCACTGGTCGGCTTTACGTTCTGGGGATGGCAACTGGTGATTGTCGCCGCTGCCATCACACTACCGCTCGGCATGACACAGGGAAAAGAGTACGCCGAACTGATCTGGCCTATTGATCTATTGATCGCGGCGGTCTGGATTGCCTATGCCGTTGTATTTTTCGGCACCATTGTCAAGCGGCGCACCCCGCACATCTATGTGGCCAACTGGTTTTACGGTGGATTTATACTGACAGTTGCAGTACTGCATATTGTCAACAGCGCGGTTATTCCAGTCAGCCTCACGCAGTCTTACCCGGTGTATTCCGGGGTACAGGACGCCATGGTGCAGTGGTGGTACGGCCATAACGCGGTTGGATTTTTTCTGACTGCGGGTTTTCTCGGGATGATGTATTACTTCATCCCCAAACAAGCGCAACGCCCTATTTACTCGTATCGGCTTTCCATAGTGCATTTCTGGGCGTTAATCTTTACCTATATGTGGGCGGGCCCGCATCACCTGCACTACACCGCCCTGCCCGACTGGGCGCAGTCACTCGGCATGGTGTTTTCGCTAATCCTGCTGGCTCCGTCCTGGGGCGGCATGATCAACGGTGTGATGACGTTGTCCGGTGCGTGGCACAAGCTACGCACCGATCCGATCCTTAAGTTTTTGATCGTGTCATTGTCATTCTATGGCATGTCCACCTTCGAAGGTCCGATGATGTCGATCAAAACCGTGAACGCCTTGTCGCACTATACCGACTGGACCATCGGCCATGTGCATTCAGGCGCACTCGGCTGGGTGGGTCTTATTTCGATGGGTTCTATCTATTATTTACTGCCGCGCCTGTACGGTCGCGAGCAAATGTACAGCATGAAGCTGATCGAAGTGCACTTCTGGATGGCGACCATCGGGATCGTGCTTTATATCGCGTCGATGTGGATTGCCGGCGTTATGCAGGGACTGATGTGGCGCGCCACCAATGCGGATGGCACGTTGACCTACGCATTCATAGAGAGCATCAAGGCAACATTTCCTTATTACGTTATCCGTTTGACCGGGGGCGCGCTTTATACCGTCGGCATGATCATTATGACCTACAACATGCTGATGACGATCCGCCAGGGACAAACCACTGAAGCTGCTATTCCCGGCCCGGTAACCACTCCGGCGTCCGCTGCAACTGCCTGAAACCCACACCTCCCACAGGACTGACAAGATGAAGTTTACCCACGAACTACTGGAAAAAAACGTTGGACTGATGATGGTGTTTATCGTGCTGGTGATCTCGGTCGGTGGAATCGTTGAAATAGTACCGCTGTATTTTCAACGCAATATGACCGAGGCGGTCGCGGGTCTTAAACCCTACACCGCACTGCAGCTGACCGGGCGCGACATCTACATTAGAGAAGGCTGCTACAACTGCCACTCGCAGATGATCAGGCCATTCCGTGCCGAGACCGAACGCTATGGACCTTATTCGGTCGCTGGTGAATTTGTCTATGACCGACCCTTTCAGTGGGGCAGCAAGCGCACCGGACCCGACCTGCACCGGGTAGGTGGCCGCTACTCCGACGAATGGCATCGCGCTCACCTGTTAAACCCCAGAGACCTGGTTCCGGACTCCAACATGCCCGCCTACCCCTGGTTGGAAACCGCCCGCCTCGATCCCGCAACAGCGCCACCCCGTATGCGCGTGCTGCGAAAGCTGGGGCACCCATACAGCAGTAAGGAAATCCTTCAGTCGCTTGAGCAACTGAAGGACAAAACCGAACTCGATGCTCTGATTGCCTACCTGCAAATACTTGGTACTACCGTAAACGAGGTTCGATGATGGACATCAACACCCTGCGAATAATCTTACTGGTGCTGTGCTTCGGCGCTTTTATCGGCATTGTCTGGTGGGCCTACGGTGGCAAACGCAAACAGCGTTTTGAAGAAGCCGGGCGGCTGCCTTTCAACGAGCACAAACTGACAACCGGCAACCACCAACCGAAGGACTAGCTATGGCATTCTATTACCAAAGTGGCTGGAGCATTTTCATTGCTGTGGTCAGCCTGATATCAATCCTCGGCTGTTTTCTGCTGGCCTGGTCACTGGCTTCCCGCAAAGCCCCCACTGACGACAGCGGCAACGTTAAGTCAACCGGCCACGTGTGGGACGAGGACCTGGTAGAACTGAACAACCCCCTGCCACGCTGGTGGCTGTACCTGTTTTACATTACTTGTGTTTTCGGGTTGATCTACCTGCTGCTGTTTCCGGGGCTTGGCAACGTCAACGGTTTTTTGCACTGGTCCAGCACTGAGCGCTATAACCGCGAGGTTGAACAGACCAATCTGCGTATTGCCCCGCTGTTCCAGCAATACCTGTCGCAGGAGATTCCGCAGATAGCCCGGCAGGCAGACGCACTAGCCATGGGTGAACGGTTGTTTCTGACCTATTGCAGCCAGTGCCACGGATCCACCGCCCGGGGCGCGCGCGGCTTCCCGAACCTTACTGACGCTGACTGGCTAGGCGCTGGAACGCCGGACTATATCAGTCAGACTATCACTCACGGACGCAATGCGATTATGCCGTCGATGGCCGCAGCGGTTGGCAACATAGATGATGTGGTCAATGTTTCGCACTATGTGCTGTCACTCTCAGACAGCGATCACGACCCGGCGCTTGCGGCAAAAGGGCAGAAGAAATTCACCGTCTGCGCTGCATGCCACAACGCAAACGGTCGCGGCAATCCGCTGATCGGAGCACCCGATCTGACCGATAGCACCTGGCTGTACGGCGCTTCTATAGACAATATTAGCAACGCCGTGACGCAAGGGCTGAACAACGCAATGCCGGCATTCGGTGACCGCCTCGGTGAAGGAAAAGTCAAAGTACTGTCCGCCTATGTGTGGCATTTGTCGCAGGGATCACAGTAATGCACAGGCAATCAATCCTACCGCAACCCATTGCCACCTCATCTGCACAACGGCGATGAGAGACCACTCAACCCGGCAGGCCAATCTGCTGCTCGACTCGGGCAGCAAGATATACCCGCGCTCAATTTCGGGTCGGTACAGCCGCCTGCGCTGGTCGATGGTCTGGATAACGCAGCTGGTATTCTACGGACTGCCCTGGCTGACCTGGAACAACCGGCCCGCTGTTCTATTTGACCTGGCCGCGCGCAAATTTTACTTGTTTGGTCTGGTGCTTTACCCGCAGGATTTCATTTATCTCACCCTGCTGTTGATCATATCGGCATTTGCGTTGTTTCTGTTTACCACGCTGGCCGGACGCCTGTGGTGCGGGTATGCGTGCCCGCAAACGGTATACACAGAAATCTTCCTGTGGATCGAACACCGTGTCGAAGGTGATCGCGGTCGTCGTATTCACCTGGACGCCGCACCGTTGACGCAAAAAAAAGTCGCCACCAAAACCCTCAAGCACGGATTGTGGCTGTTATTCAGTCTGTGGACAGGTGTGACATTTGTGGGTTATTTCACGCCTGTCACTGAGTTACTGACATCAATTTTCACCAGTACCGTGGGTCCCTGGCAATGGTTCTGGATAATTTTTTACGCGCTTGCCACCTACGGTAATGCAGGCTTTATGCGCGAGCAAGTGTGCAAGTATATGTGTCCGTACGCGCGCTTTCAGGGCGTTATGTTTGATCGGGATACCCTGGTCATCAGCTACGATCCGATCCGCGGTGAACCGCGATCGCCGCTGGCCGGAAAACACCGGACCGATTCATCAACCAGTTCCGCCACCGGTGATTGCATCGACTGCGGCCTGTGCGTGAAGGTATGCCCTACCGGCATTGATATCAGGCAGGGCCAGCAATACGAATGCATCGGTTGCGCGTTATGCATCGATGCCTGCGATCAGGTGATGGAGAAGCTACAACGGCCCAGGGGTCTTATTCGCTACGACACCCTCAATGCGATCGAGCGAGACGGCAGCCACGCAAAACAAATCAAGCAACTACTGCGGCCCAGGGTATTGATCTATACCGCTCTACTGGTGATATTGAGTCTGGCGCTGCTCGGCAGCCTGCTATCCCGAACTCCGCTGAAAGTCGATATTCTACGCGACCGTGGCACCCTCAGCCGCGAAATGAGCAACGGCACCATTGAAAACGTCTATCAACTACAGATCATAAATGCCGCTGAAGAAGCCCGGCATTTTACAATCACGGTACACGGACTCAACGGCCTGACTATTGACGGACCGGCCACCGTTACGCTAGGGGGAACTTCAAACCGCCTGGTACCGGTACGGGTTCGAGCACCGGCGGACTCCGGCACACCCGGCAGCAACGCTGTAGCGTTTATTGTGCAGGCGTCCGACAACCCCGGTGTTTCCGTGCAGGAGAAATCCACCTTCTACTTCCCGACGAGAAAACCATGACCATACATACCGCAACCCCCACAGCCAACAATACCGACAGCACCCAACCGTGGTACAAAGAAGGCTGGTTGTGGTTTGTGATCTCAATACCTGCGGTGTCGGTTCCGCTCGGTGTGGCTATGATCGTAATCGCCCTGAACACCAATAATTCACTGGTGGTCGACGACTACTACGTGCAGGGAAAAACAATCAATCAACGCATTGATCGTGATCGCCACGCCGCCCGGCACGACATAAGCGCCGCCACCGTCGCATCCGCCAATGGCCTGAGGCTCTCACTGTCCAGCCGGTCCAGTACTTTTATTTTTCCTGATCAACTGCAACTGCGCTGGGTGCATATAACACAGGCTGATCAAGACCGGGCACTGCGGCTTGTACGCATTGGTCAGTCCAGTCAGTACATCGGCCGGTGGCCGGAACCAGGCAAACTCAACTCAGTAGACGATAAACCGGTGTATCGACTGCACCTGTCCCCACCCGACAAGCAATGGCGACTGGTGGGAAAACTCAGCGGCATACTGCAGGCACAACGTCTTAACGCCAGCGTAACCGCAGATTGAAATACAAAACGGTAAAGACCAGACCACCGGCCACAGAGAATGACAATGCAAGAACTCAAACAAGACAACTCACCGGGAAAGGCAAAATCCCGACTGGCGCAGAGTTGCATGCAGACGCTGTGGCCGGCTTTTCTTGGAGCAGTAATTGGCACCGGTATTATTTTTTCACTGTTTGATCCAGCGGACGCACGCGATCTGCCAACGTATTTTCCACAGTCGGTTGAAGGTATCTATACAGTGACGTTTCTGCTGCTGTGGGTAGCCAACACAGTAAGCTGCGCCACCACCTGGTATCTTTCGATCACTACGGTTAAGACGTCCCGCTAGTTCTATAGTGGCGATTGCAAGTAGCACACAGACAATTCAATGGTAAAAAAAACCATGACAACAATGTTGTTTGGACCGGGTCAGGTGCAGATCGTTTGCGACATCGTGTTGATCACTTTAAAAAAACAAGCCGGCCCGGCAACTGCTCTCCGGGCCCCTTTTTCACTGTTCAATGGGTCATCAACACCGGCAGGGTCATTGTCTGTAAAATGGTTTTGGTAACACCCCCAAGCGCCCACTCTCTAAGCCGTGCATGGCCATACCCCCCCATCACCAACAACTCTGCGCCACTGTCACAAGCGTGAGATAAGAGCACATTTCCGGCATCATTTCCAGACACTATAATTTTGTACTCGATCTGCACATCGTGCAACGCCAGATAGTCGGCCAGAGATTCGTAGTCGCCTACCGGATTGCGTCCGCGGCCTTTATGGGTCTCTACGGTCACTGCTTCCACCGTTGCGGCATCCGCCAGCAATGGCAGCGCATGCTGCACAGCCACTGACGACTCGCGACTACTTCGCCACGCGATCAATACGTTATCCGCTGACGCGGAATACTGTCCCATTGCCGGTACGATCAGTATCGGTTTAGCGGTGGACAGCAACAGGGACTCTACCAATCCGGCCTGACTGGTGGCCTCATCGGCTGTATCAAGGTATTGCCCGAGAACCATCAGGTCGCAGAATATTGCCTCGTGCTTCATAACCTCTGCAGGAGCACCGGTAACGATGCGTGCTTCGTGCGCGGTAAGATTCTTCTCTTGACATAGTGCACGAAACGCCGACACGTTTTTTTCGATGTCTGTATCGATGCCTTGTTGGAACTCGTTAATCCAGCTTGAATTTACCGCTAGATAGTCACTGGCGATAACATCAGTGGCGAGCCTTCTCGGTGCGATGCCGGTCAAGCGCGCACCGTGTTTCAAAGCCAGATCAATAGCAAACTCGCTCCATTTGCTACAAGTTGGCGATCCATCAATATAGGTAATTATTGACTTGTAACTCATCGTTGCTCTCCCTCAATCGCTGAGACTGGTAATTGGCAATGTCCACTCATCAATGCGGGCTGTTGCCACTGTGGTACAGACTACGGTAATACAGATTTACAAGTTTGCGCTGGATCAATGCCGGCCCGGTAAAGTCACCACCCCGTTATTAACAGCGGGAGGTCTAACGGTGCAGCACCAGCACATCACAGCGGGCACTTTCCACCATCGCCATAGTGACGCTTTTGTAGCGCTCAGAGGCCGGATTGCCGATATGCGTACCCATCACCACCAGATCTATTTTTTGTGCTTCGACTATTTCCAGCAGCGTCGGTACGATCAGCCCGGTTCTGATGATTTTTTCGCAATAGCCAATTTCCAGATCGTCGAGTAGCGCCTCCAGGTGAAGGCCGGCTCTATACACTTTATCGGCTTCGGCTTCGGATTCGGTGCGTTTGTCGTGTGTCACAGCCGGGTTGTCAGCGTGCTCCCGATCAACGACATGGGTGATGACCAGTTCACTCTGACTTTGCTCAGAGTATTCAGCCGCGTGCGTCAGAACAGAGTTACTGATCTCCGCAAAATCGACCGGTGCCAGTATTCTTGTGTAGTTAAGCATTGCGTTGCCTCTCCCGCAGGCTGAACTGGCCTAAGACGAATTATCTAGTGATTGAGCAGAAGCACATCGCAGTTGGCCTTCTGCACAACGCTGTGAGAGGTAGAGCCCAGTAAACGTTCCAGTCCCCGATGACTGTGCCGTGCCATGAGTATCAAATCCGCGTTGATGTCTTTCTGTAACGCGACAATCATATCCTTTGCATTGCCGACCTTCACGATCACCTCACAGTCGACAAGCGTCGAGAGGTCGGTTAATTCTGTTAGCTGTTTTTTAGCGCGTTTGCTTAATTCCGACTCTGAGCAATAGATCTCCGGCAGCTCAGGCCAGATATGCGCGGGCGGAACGTAGTCGACAACATGCACCACGGTCACCGTGGCTCCAGTACTACCTGCTATCTCCGCCGCCCTGTCGAGAACCACACCGCTGATCGCAGAGAAGTCTACCGGTACCAACAACTTTTGATAGTTCATCGCAGCTTTTCCTTCCAGTTTGCCTGTCAGGATTGCAGTGTACAGGGGCATCTTTACCAACCATTGATGCAAGTCAATTGCCGCAACGTCTCCGTCCGTACAACACACTGTGCATTGCGCTACATCAATACCGGCCTGACGATAAGCGGCCACGATACACATCACCCGGCATAACACTCACCGATCGAGACCCTTAACCATGAATAACGCGACAGTCGAACCGTCACTGCGGCGTGTACTGAATGTGCCATTGCTGGTCTGTTACGGCCTTGGCGTTACCGTTGGTGCGGGCATCTTTGCCCTGATTGGTGAGATCGTCGCCGTGGCGGGTGACGGAGCACCGGCCGCCTTCTTATTGGCCGGTATCATTGCCGGTGCCACCGGCATTAGTTATTCAATCCTCAGCGCCGCCTATCCGAGAGCCGGCGGTGAAGCGGTGTTTGTCAATACGGCCTTCGGGCACCGGTTCGGGTGGCTGGTTGGCTACGGGGTGACCACCACAGCAATAATATCCAGTGCCGTTATCGCATTGTCTTTCAGTGGCTACCTCGGTGATCTGCTGCCCGTCAGCAGGCCGATTCTAGTTGCGGGCGTGTTGATCATACTTGCCTCTGTGGCCTGTGTCGGGGTGCGTGAAAGCGTCATGTTTGCCGCGTTAATCACCGTGCTGGAGATAGGCACGCTGGTCGTTATAATTGTTTTTGGATCTCCTCTGCTCGGTGATGTCGCAGTGATCCGCCAGGCAGTGGCACCGGCCACGACAAGTACTGGCTGGCCGGTTATTCTTTCAGCGTCAGTGATCGCATTTTTTGCGTTCATCGGGTTTGAAGACCTCGTTAACATGGCCGAGGAAACACAGAACCCGACGCGCAACATGCCCATAGCCATTATCGCCACCCTGCTGATAACCGTGGCGCTGTATATCACCATTGCGCTGATCGCCGTGGCACTGCCTGACCGAAACGCACTTACCGGCAGCAGTGCGCCACTGGCAACCCTGTTTGAAACTGTCACTGGTTTATCCGGTAAGCCAATTGCCGCGATGGCATCGATTGCAATGGTCAACGGTATATTGATACAGATTGTCATGGCCAGTCGCGTTATCTACGGCATGACCCGTGAGGGACTCGCCCCGAAAACGCTCGGTGCACTCAATGCACGTCATCAGACTCCGGTCAGGGCGATTGTGCTGGTGACAGCGCTGATAGCATTGCTCGCGTTTGGATTTCCTTTGCGCTACCTGGCTCAAGCCACCAGTCTGGTGACATTAACCGTTTTCCTGCTGGTGAATCTGGCACTGTGGCGCCTGGGTCACCAACCCGATGCCCGGCCAGCGATTAAACGCTGGCGATTGTGGGGTCTGATTTCAGCCACCCTCACTGGTGGCTTGTTGATCACCGAAGTCTACCGCCTCGGGTCCTTGCTGGTCAGTTAGCTGCACACCGGCTTATTGATCGCCTTCAGCTAATTTTTCGAGCGCGCTAATATCGTCTACCTGTACATCGCTCTTGCTGTGAAGTTTTATCACACCGGCCGTTTTAAGCCTGGTGAAGTTGCGACTGACCGTCTCGATAGTCAGCCCTAGATAATCGCCGATTTCTGTTCGCGTCATGGGTAGATACAGCTGCTTGGCGTCTCTGCCCTCTCGTTGATTGCGTCGCGATATTCTTAACAAAAAGGTGGCTACTTTTTCGAGCGCTGATTTGCGACCGAGTGACAGCAACTGATCACGGGTCTCGGCCAGTTCGGTTGCCAGTGTGGCAAGCATTGCCTGGCCGAACCGGGGTTCAGTATGAAGCAGTGTATCAATAGTGGTGACCGGAATTGACCGCACCCGCACCCGGCACAGCGCCTCAGCGTGATACATCCAGTGACCGGTATCCTCCACGCCAATCAGATCACCCGGGTAGTAAAACGTAACAATCTGACGCCGCCCGTCCGACAACATGTTGTACACACCAATCACGCCATCGAGCACCTGATAAATCTGCGTCTGCACATCGTTAACCATAAACAGATGCTCGTGTGATTCGAGTGTCCGCTCACTGGTTGTGGTAAACCCGTGGCCGATTTTTATCGTCGGTGATTTTCCATCACCGAGCCAGTTACTCATGCCGGTGACCGGTGTATTTGACTCTGATTGAACCCGTGTGTTACTCAACATGTTAACCCCCGTTGGCTTGGTCGGGATTCATTTAAGCAACCACAAGTCACCGGATATTCACTTGCCTGTATGGAAATTCACCGGCTTTGTATCAATTTGTAACCAGCCCGCGCAGTCGCTCATCGAGCTTCTTGATCAAAATCAACTCATGCCGTAGCCAACTGGTGAAAATACCCCTTACACCACAATGGCTACCCCCATGAACAACCGCGTACACCCCTTAAGGCCGGGGCACGCCAGACTGCAACATTGTCTGCAGCGGCTGCACAGTATTCTCGCCGCCAGGTCACCACACCCGCAATGGTGGGAACTCCTGGCCACTGTGCGCAAATTCGACCAACAGCGGCTTTGCCAGCTGCAGCTGCTGATTGAGTATCAACACTCATCGCCGGAGACACACTGGACCGTCGACGCCCTGGTCGACAGCATCATCAGACGACTCGACGCATCTCAAGTTCCGCTTGCTCATCTGCACAGCGAGTTGTGTAGCGCGGTGTGCAACACGGAGTATGTCGGTGCCAATACCCTGCGACGGGATCTGCTGCTATTTAAGAGGCAGGCTCAGGTTGCACTGGATCTTCAGGAGTCCGTGCTGCTGAAGATGCTGGCAATGTTAGCCGCCACTGAGTACGGTGGGCCCGGTCTGCGACTGGTCGGTTCACACAATCCGACCGATCACGGACACCCGACTTCAGGGTAAAAAACAAAGTGCGCCTACCGCAGCACGGCCACGCTGCAAACGAAGGGCCCGTGAACCAAGCCGTGTTTGTACCACCGCGTTAACCTGGCAATGGCCTTGCGACAGGCTGTCGGCGGTCGTTGCGGCGATAGCAATAATCAATCAAACTGTTCTACCAAAACGTGGCAGCCCGCGCCAATGGCAAAACAAAATATTCTGATCGTAGACGATGAAAGCGCTATTAGAAGACTATTGCGACGATGCTTTGAAAAAGAAGGTTTTGCCGTCTACGAAGCCGCAGACGGTGCCGCGATGCACCGCACACTGGACACCCGGGAGATCCACTTAATCACACTGGACATCTCCCTCGATGGCGAAGATGGCCTGGACCTGGCACGCGCGATTCGGAAAAATAACAGCGTACCGATCATAATGGTCAGCGGCAAAGGCGAACTCATCGATACCGTGGTGGGCCTGGAAGTCGGTGCTGATGATTACATCAGCAAACCTTTTCAACTGCGAGAGGTCATTGCTCGCGTACGCGCCGTATTGCGTCGCTACCAAACGGCACAGAACCCGACGCCGGAGTCACCACCCGACACCAACCTGTATCACTTTGAGCATTGGACACTGAACACCGGCACCCGCGAACTCCGCGACGCCGCTCACAACCCGGTCACGCTCACTACCGGCGAGTACCAACTGCTGTTGCTGTTTGTGCAGTCGAATCGTCGAGTACTAACACGCGACCACATAATGAATCAGTTAAAGGGCAACGACTGGCTGCCCAATGACCGCACCATTGATAATCAGGTGGCACGTCTACGTAAAAAACTGGACGCACCTGATCAGCAATCGACATTAATCAAAACAATCCGCGGAAGCGGTTACGTATTTACCGCCGACGTCCGAAGCCGCTGACACCGCGGCTTCAGTCGTCGGGCCGGCCTTAAGCAGAGTGCTTTTCCCGGATGCTGTCCCGGTACATGGCTTTCGCCAATGAGATCACCATAAGTACCATTACCATCGTAAACGGCAGCGCACCGATAATCATCGCATTCTGCAGTGCACTGAAGGGGTTCGCCTCAGCACCGCTGTTACCGGCAATAATAAGTGCGCCGATCACCGCTGTGAGAATTAATCCCCAGATAATTCTATGCTTGATACCGGTGTCCTGCTCACCACCGGACATGATGGTATTCATCACCAGAATTCCTGAGTCAGCCGATGTCACCAGGAACGTCATAATCAGTACTACACACATGATCGTCAGCGCCGACAACACCCCGCCTGACAACATATGGCCCAGTGTCACAAACAACTTAGCGGTATTTGAAGCACCAATAATACTGCCTTCAGCAACGCCCTGAAGCTCGAGGTTGATTGCCGTGCCACCAAGAATGGTCATCCAAAGAAAGCAGATCAGTGCCGGTGCGATCACACAACCGAAAATGAATTCCCGCACTGAGCGTCCCTTTGAGATCCGCGCCAGGAACAAACCAACG
>CALKXD010000217.1 GCA_938003855.1 uncultured Granulosicoccaceae bacterium
CTAAACCGTAACATAGAATTCGTGAGGCATCTACTGGTTTGCTATAGTTATTTCTGCAAATGGTAATTTTCCCTTTTCAATCTAAAAACAGCGATTTTTCCTTGTCTGTGCGGTATGTTGGTGATTGGCTACTCAGAGAAAGGATGATACAGGTGGTGGCTGAACCTACACGTCAACGGACGGGACACCGTCGTGCAACAGCGCTCTATGGGATGTGTGCGCTACTGTTGAGCGCGCTGACAGGGTGCGCATCCAACCCGGTTGATCTGCAGACCGCTGATGTTTTACAGAAGGTCGGCCGCGACCCGCAAAGACTGCTGATTGTCGACTGTCTGTTACCTGGTCAGGTACGGCAATTGGGTGCCAGACTCACCTATCTGACTCCTAGGCGACCGATCAAGGCCAGTGCTGCTGATTGCGAAGTGCGGGGCGGAGAGTACGTGGCCTATGATCGAGCCAGTTTTTCTACATCGTTGAAGATCTGGTTGCCAAAAGCCAAAGAAGGCGATGCCGAGGCGCAGACCTATGTCGGTGAAATCTATGAAAAGGGGCTGGGAATTGAGGCAGACTACGCAGTAGCGGCCACCTGGTATCGCAAAGCAGCCGAACAGAATTACTCACGTGCACAGATTAACCTTGGTTATTTGCTGGAGTCAGGTCTTGGTGTTGCGCGAGATCTCACTCAGGCAATGAACTGGTATCGCAAGGCATCTGGAATCAGCGATGGTGAACTGGAGTATGTTAGTTCGGCAGAGAATGCCAGGCGTATTCAGGCAAAAGCTGAACTGGGAGATTTGCGTGACAGCGTGCAGCGGCTGCAAGCCGAATTGTCGCAAAAGCGATCGCAGCTTAGTACGCAGCGCGGCAGCGTTGAAGCGCTTAGAGCGGAGGTTGCCAGGCAGCGACAGGCGGCAATAGCGGTCGCTGCAGAAAATCAAACACTGCAGGCACAGGCTTTGTCGATACCCGGTAGGACGCTTGCGCGAATTGATCGTCTGGAATCACAGCTGTCAACCGCACGTGGCGAACAAAGCCGACTGACTGAAAAATTGCGTGATCAGCAACTGCTGACACTCGATGCGAAGCGCAAGTATGTTGCCGCCAACAGGGAACTTATAGAAAAGCAGCAATCACAGCAACGGCTGACCAGCGAACTTGCCAGCACCCGGGCCCGGCTCACCAGTGTTTCTTCAAGCGGTGGTGATAGCGCGGAGGCTCAGCAGCTGCAGGCAGACGTGGCTAAAATGACCATTTTGCTGGCGCAGCAGAAAAAAGAAATTGAAACGATCCGTTCTTCCCGGTCTGAGCAGGCGGCGTCTATACAGTCGCAGGTGCAGCAGGCCGAGAAAAATGAACTGGCGCTCAAGAGAGAGCTCGATTCGCGTAATGCCGCGGTGCTATCGCTGCGTTCGCAACTGGGCAGCCAGCAACAGCGATATCAGGGTGATATTGCAGCACTGCAAACTCGATTAACGGCCGCTGATTCGGAGCAAAAAAGACTCAACAAACAACTCATGTCGTCGCAGTTGTCTTTGGCCGAGTTACAGCGTCAGCGCGCACGGCTGGACACGGAGCTTAGTCTACAGTCGCGTGCTTATGAAGTAGCTGCAGCAGAGCAATTGCGTTTGAGCCGGCAGTTGGCGCAGTCTCAAGTAACAAGCTCGTTGACCAGTGAAGAGAAGTTCCGCTTGATCGAAAAATTGTCTCAGTCGGAGAGTGCGCTGGCTACTTCGCAGCAGGAACAGCAGCGTTTGCAGGACAAATTGCTCGACCTGGAATTAGCCTTTGCTCAAAGTGCGCAAGACGCCAATACTTCCGCAGCTCGTCTGGAGAACGTAATCAATGAGCGCGAGCAAACGGTAGAGCGGCAGCAGATAGAAATTGTGCGCTTGCAGGAAGTTATAGCGTCGGCGCGCAATGCACTGGCTTTGACAGTGGCGCCTGAAGAAATTGCAGTGCTTGAGTCTCAGTTGTTCCAGCGGGAAGAGGCTTTGAGTTATGCGCAGCAAGAACAGCGAAGATTGTCCGGAAAACTTATGGATGTACAACTGGCCAACGCAGCCAGTGACCGGGAGAGTGCACAGAAACTTGCCGCGCTTGAGGCGAAGCTGGTTGCTAGCGAGCAGAGGCTGGCGCGGCAGCAGACTGAGTTCGAAAAACTCGAAGGTAGAGTCACACAGGCTGAATCGCAAGTCAGTAAAACCGATGCTGATAAAGTGGCCACGGTGGTGGCCATAGGACCATCCATTGAGATCATTGAGCCACCGCAGCGCGTTACTCGTGGTGCGCCGAGTTTGCCCTGGCAGTCGCGCAATCAGACGATGGATATCATCGGCAAGGTAGCACCTGCCGCGGATGTATTGAGTCTGAAAATAAATGGTGTGCAGCAGCAATTAAATAATGCTGGTGTATTTACCTATCAACACAACAGAAGCGACGGCAGCAAACTTAACATTATTGCGGTGACGCAAACCGGCGACCGGGAGCAGGTGGATTTTGAGTTTGCAGTGCCGGCAGCCAGCAACAGCATTCAAGCTGTGTCTCCTAAGCGCGCTGGCAGACTGGCTCCGTCAAGTTTGCCCGGTGTAAACTTTGGCAATTACTACGCGCTGATAGTCGGCAACAACAATTATCCTCAACTAACCGATCTGATTACCGCCGAGAACGATGCACGCGCCGTCGATCAGGTGCTGCGAAGTCGCTATGGATTTAAAACGCGTTTACTGTTAAATGCCGATAAAAATACCTTGCTGACTGAGCTGAATGCCTTCCGTGAGACTTTGACCAGTAAAGACAACCTGATAATTTATTATGCCGGCCACGGTGAGCTTGATCAGAACAGCAAACGTGGCTATTGGTTGCCGGTTGATGCATCACCCGCCGAGAATAGTAACTGGGTATCAAATAAATCGATCACAGATACCATTGATGCGATGAAAGCCAAGCATGTATTGGTGGTGGCTGATTCTTGTTATTCGGGTACTCTGACACGCACTGCCGTGCCGCGTCGTGAGCAGCAGTTGACCGCAGATTTAACCACGCGCTGGTATAAGGTGGTCAGCAATTCCCGCGTGAGAGTCGTGTTAAGTTCTGGCGGAGTAAAGCCCGTTTACGACAGTGTAGGGGATTCGAGCCACTCTTTGTTTGCGCGGGCATTTATTGATGAGCTTTCGGCAAATCAGGGCATACTGGAAGCTTATGATCTATACACCAATGTGCAGCGCAAAGTATCAGCCGTTGCACGTGCCAACAATATACAACAAAATCCCCAGTATGCGCCTATCAAGCACGCGGGCCACGAGGCCGGAGAATTCTTTTTTCTACCGGGCAAGCAGGTTGCCTTGCACCCGCGCGAAGATGGTAAAGCAGCCGGGACAACTATGGTAGCTGCACTTGATCGGCGATTGCTGCCTCCGGCGAACACGCAATAATTATGGGCCGGTCTAAGGTCACGGTAGACATCTCTGGAGTTGTCTCAAACTGGTAAGCGATTGTAAGAAAACCAGCTAGTGCCATCCAGAAACAGGCGCTACTGCGTACCAGTCAGGTGCGTGAGCCCTGTTTCCGGATAAGCACTAACTAATGCTCCCGGTCGGACCCTGACAGCCATGACCAACGACTTAGTCGGTCTCTGACACCGCATAGATCGAGAATTTACCGCTATAGGGTTTGGCAGAAGGCTTCGCATAGCCGCGCACGCGACTACTGGTCAGCGATTGACACACCAGTGCTTCAATCTGTTTGACAGCCGCTGAAACACCATCGATCACCGGCAAGGCGAATTTGTCCGAGAGATCACGAGCAAGATCAGCCATTCCGGCGCAACCCAGAACAATCGCCTCCGCGCCGTCGTCTTTAATTGCGGCAATGATTTCCTGCTCGATGAGCTCGCGCGCCGACGAATGAGGATCTTCCAGTGCCAATACCGGGACATCGCTGGCCCGAACATTAGCGCAGCGTCGTTCGGCACCATATTTATGCACAAGGTGCTGCAGCGCCGGCAGCGATCTACTGGTGGTGGTGACAATAGAGTAGCTGTTGGCAATCATCGCCGCAGTCGCCAGTGCCGCCTCGCAGATTCCTACCACCGGACCGTTTGCCAGAGTTCGCGCGGCATCCAGACCCGTATCATCGAAGCAGGCAATAATGTGACCGTCAACAGACGCATCAAATGCTGCGATCTGCTCGAGCATGCCCGGCACGGCAAAAACCTCATCGTAGTAGCCCTCTATACTCACCGGTCCGTATTCAGGCTGGCTGTGCAGCACCACCGTCTCGCTAGCGGCAACAAGTTGCGCAGCTTCGGCCGCCTTCAGCGTCATCGATTCGGTGGTATTGGGATTTACAAGATGAATTTTCATCAGTCAGGACTCCTGGCGGGTTTGCCGCAGCAATTATAGCGAACCAGCCACTGCCCGTGCGCCATCTAGTTGAAGAGATTGCCAAGTTGCTGACGTTTTCAGGGATTGACGGGGGTAATCGCGCGACGGCGACATCATCTGTCACTTGGGAGATAAAGTGCAGGAAAAAAAAGGGGCAGCGTCAATGCACTGCCCCACCCCCAATCGTGAGGACATGGCTTACTCGATGGCATATAAAAATGCCGGAGAGCCCGGTTCCCACTAGACTCAGTATACCATCTACCCGGTAGTTTCCCACAGTTTTTCTGCGACTTACGTGTATCATCTGACTGACAGAAAAAATGACGTTGTCGGCACCGAAGCGCTGCCTGGCGCAGAAGAATTCACCGGCACGGTGCTGTGTTACTATCTTATCTATCGATTGGAGACTCCAGTGTTACTTGAATTTCAAGGTGAAAATACCGGCAGCATTATCATGTTTGATGATGTCGCTATAAAACTGCTTAAAATGATGGGACAAAGCGGCAGCACCGAGGGCGCAATCCGCGAGCCCGATGTGCCGGACGCCTTGAGCGATCTGAAGCAAGCGCTAGCCAACATGCCAGCCAGCAATGACGACCGCGAAAATACACCCGCGGACGATGACAACGAACCTGTTGTCAGCCTTCATACACGCGCATCTCCCTTGATAGACATGCTTGAGCAGTGCGTCTCAAAGGGCGGCTATCTGATGTGGAAACCCCAATAGAACCCTGGTGCGCGGCCGGTTGCCTGGCAAATGGCCGTCACTGGATGGCCGTCTCTGAGATCGTATATTTTTATACGCTACCCGTTGGCAGGTCTTCTGTCGACCGCTGGCATTGCTTTAACAGAGGTATCTCTCACCGCGTTCATCACCCACAGCAGTCGTGCCCGATGTGATCCATTAGCAGCACAGGTGTTCAGGCGTCGGCCTCACTGACAAACCGGCACACTTGCTTTAGCCGTGCGTTCTGGAAGTCGTCGAAGCGACCACCGCCGTAGTCAACAGCACTGTTAAACACTTTTTTGCTGTTAAAGTAAACCTGGTTACCAGCATCTACCCGCCAGCTGCCGGCGAGCTTCATGCTCGCCAGAGTACGACCAATCACCAGCCGACCATCTGCGTGAAATCGATAGACAATATTGTCCTCCGTGCGTTGTGCCCAGAAACCGTTCATGGTCGCTGGATCAACCTGATAGGAAAACACTTCACAACGCCACTGAGTATCGGCTAGAAAGCTACGACCAAAGCCCCCGAAAACCGCCAGACCCTCTAGATTGAGATCACTCCAGTCCAGCTCAACCTGAGTCAATTCCGTTGCACCGCTGGCAGTGGTCAAACATCTGTTGCGATCAGCACCAACCAGCCAGCGGCTCTCGGCATCCCGCGGGATGCCTTTATCACAAGCCACCACACACCAGTTTCCGCCATCGATAGACCAACCCGTCGCTGATCCCGGTACAGTACTGGAGCACACAGGTGCGTTAATCTGTCGCGCCTCACGCAATAACTCAGGTTTATCGGAACCTGTTCCAATAATGGGTTCAAGCCGGCTCTCCAGGCTTGGACCACCGCTGGTGCGAGCTGAGTAATCCGCTAGTGATCCTGCGCAACCAGTCAGCAGAATACACGTTGGCAACAGCAACGACTGAATAGTGCTTACAATTTTTTTCTGCATAGAGACTGTCCTTACCGATCATCCAACCGCTTATGAGTACTAAAAAAAAACCCTGACGTATCAGGGTTTTTATACTACAAACACACAGCGATGCCTAGCATCGCCTTAAACCACAGCCCTCCCTAGGGCCGTTCACACAGTGGCAGATTTTGCGGGTCGAATGTGCCGTACGGGCTGACATAGTTAGGTGGCTGCGAGGCCGGATCATCTATATCATCTGTCAACACCGGCAGGCCAGTCCGATACTCAGCGACCGCCTCGGTGCCCAGCGCTTGCACACGGGCATTTATAAGAACATCAAACCAGAGCGCATTACTTTGCGGATATGCCAGTGAAAAGAAACCGACACCGTTACTGTCAGTGGTGATCTCACCACCAATAACGGTAGGCGTATTGACCAGATCTTCATCAATCAATGCAGGATCTCTAGGGTCTAGTTCACCGTTACCGTTGACATCTTCATTGATATCGAGCCGACCGTTACCGTTGGCATCTTCGCCATTATCAAGCGCACCATTGCCATTCAGATCTTCTGAAACGCCAGCCTCAAGCACGCGGTTGCCGTTTTTATCTTCTGACTGACAGGAATAACTGTAGGTGTAATCCAGGTAATCAGCTTCCAGATCAGTGACACCTGGATAAAATTCCTGCGCCTGTGCCCAGGCATCGGCCTCACCATCGCCATCGGTATCAACCTGTATCATCTGGCCATAGCGATAGATTGTCGGCACCATTGTCACCAGGATAGTGGCATCGGGAACCGGACGACCCGCGCCGTCGGTCACCTGAATAATGCCGGCCTTGCGATACCGGGTATCCGAATCCGCCTCTGACAAACTGCCGGCCAGACCGATGATCACGTTAAGCTGACGCTCTGTGACCGTCATTCGAACCGAGTCTGACACGGTGCTGTCCTCAGACGCCGCAGCAACAATCTCGATCTCGTCAATCTGCGTTGACAGGCTGCCCGCAGTGAAAGTGATTCTCGCCTTACCATCAGAGTCGGTCAGCGCGGTGACCGGCGACAAATTTCCACCCTTGAGATCAGGGCTGCTGAACTCGACAACAACGTCTTTAACCGGATTGCCAAAATCATCTGTCACTGTCGCATAGACGGTACTCGGATTACCCGTCGCTACACTTGCAGGGGCAGCCTCGACATCAAGGCGCGCCACATCAAAAGCGACAAACTCGACTTCAAATTGCGAGAACGGATCAGCATCCGCCGCATCGGCAAACGCAATAGTCGCAGGGCCGGCACTGTTCGATTTAACTTCTATAGTCGCAATGCCATTGGCGTCAGTGGCGACAGTGGCATTGCTCGATCCACCGCCGGTATCGCCTTGTGCACGAACCACTCCAGCGGTGATACTGAATTTTATATTTCCAGAGATCACCGGCGCACCATTGCTCTCCCACATCACCTGCAGTGGCCAGAAAGAATCAACGCGCAGCGCACTGTAGTCCTGCGGGTTCTGTACAGTGAGCAGATCCTCCGCCACGTTGATCGTGTGTGATGCGGTGACTGTACCGTCCAGCGCGGTAACACTAATGACGTCATCACCGGCCGCACTTCCAACAACAACGATCGCTTTACCCGATGCATTGGTATTGGTGGTGGCAAGATTGATCGAGTTACCGGCCTGGGATGTTATTGCAATTTGCTCGTTGGCAATTGGTTGATCATTACCGCCTCGAAGCGTTACTTCCAGTTCAGCATCCATACCGCTGACCAACGCTGTAGCGCCCGCGATCGACAGGGTGCTTCCGCTGGTCGTGAGCAATACACTGCCCTCTTCGTCATCGACCGCGGCACTGACCGTGATCTGCTGATTACGGTAGTCACCGGCAAGACTCAACTCTGCAGTCGCCTGACCGGCCTCGTTGGTGATAGATGAGATATTCTGCAGGACACCGCCAGTTGATGAGAACTGCACATCCTTGCCACCAATCACGCGATTACTTTCATCTGTCACCAATGTGGTGATTCTAGCTATATCGTTGCCACCGGTTTCTATCGCCGACTCATTGCTGATCACACGGATTCGAATCGGTGTCTGTAAATCCCCGTCGGTATCGGCGACGCCCAGCGGGAAACTCTGATTCAACGTTCCTTCCAGCGCGGTGACGGTCAGGTTGTCTGGTCCGGCAACTGTGCTCATAGAAACCAGAGCAATGCCCTCTGCATCGGTGGTAATCGCATTTTGCGAAAACGTATTACCCACGGTCGACGCCAGCGTGACCACCTGGTTGGGGATTGGCTGGCCATCACCGGCGGTGAGCGTAAACTGCAGATCGGCCGTTTGTCCCGACACCAGGTCCTCAGGTGCTACCATTTCCAGCTTAGAGCCAGCCGCGGCCACCAGCAGGGATGCGGTAAACTCACCGATCTCTGCAGTCACTGTAATATTCCGATTGCGATAATCACCGGCCAGGTTGAGTACAGCGGTGGCCTCACCGGCTTCGGTAGTGGTCGCTGATATATTCTGCAGCACACCACCATCGGCAGAAAAAACCACATCCACACCGGCGATTACGCGGTTACTTTCATCCGTGACCAGTGCAGTGATGTCTGCGGTGTCAGCCGCTCCAGTCTGCAATGTCGGCTTGGCACTTAGCAGCCGGATTTGCGCGGGCGTCGCCAGCGCAGCACCAATCGAAAGCGAATCGCCACTGCCGGTACTACCGGATGCCGACGTCTGAGCGTCGTCTGTCCTGCCTGAGCAACCGCCCAACGCGACTGCCGCCAGCAATATTATGGGAATTATTTTGTTCATTATTGTTCTCTCGGAACCTGCATCAGCAATTGGCAACCTGTCATCGGTGAGTTATTACTTGCCGAAGTAGTGATGAAACCCAATGCCGACCGACTTAGTCGCCTGCTCACCGCCCATATAGAAATACTCGATATTCAACGCAGTCTGATCAGAGCCAAACAAATTCATACCGAAAGCAACCGCGGCACCGCTTTGACGAGTGTCAGCCTCTACCACACTGCTGTGAATACGAGCCGCCCCCCCGACCGCCGCATACGCCATGATTTTGTTGTTCCAGGTATAGTGGTAGCGCAGCATACCGGCGGCATAGTTACTCACAGGATCCTGCAACATGCTCTCCGCTTCATCGGAGCCAACCCCCAGCCTGCCTTCCACAGAAATGCCTCTGGGAAACGCATAGCCGAAGGTAGCGTTAACCATACTCATATCCTGACCCGCGCCTGTTTCGCCATCGATATCGCTATTGGAAATCAACAGACCCATGTAAAAGTTGGATTTTGTCCATCCCTGCATGAAGTCCAGTGGACCGGCTTCGGCGCTACAGGCTATCGTCATGAATACAGCTGTACTCACCAGGGTCTTTTTCATCAAAGGATCTCCGCTCTTGCTCTAATCTGTGGCGCGTCAACAGCCTGTGGCTGAAGGCATGCATCGTGAACTTTCTCACTCACATGCCCGCTTCTCTTCGAATGGACGGCACAAGGGCGAACAAACTTTAGATTAACCTTTCATTGTGGGGATCAAAGTTCGTGTTTTTTAAACACAATTCACTGAGCGTATTGATCTGACCGGCATCGCCAAAATTCTGGCGCTTGACCGTAGCGTTAATTGATCGCAATAAAATCAGAGCGCCGGGCAACATATACTGCCGCCGATCGATCAGGAATCATTCAACAGTGAAATTAAAGATCTCCTACTTACTTGCAGTCAGCATTGCGGTAACCGGCGTCGCCTATCTAGGCAATCCCCCCGGCCTCAGTGCTGCACCGGTGGTAACTCTGCAGGCCACTGATGGAAGGCTGTTCGATCTGGCCGGAACCGGAAGCACTACCCGGCTGATCACATTTTTCTCACCCGACTGCCCGCTGAGTAAGCGCGACTGGCCAACCTTGAGTGCGCTCAATAATGAACAGGGTGGTGAGCAGCTCGAGATAGTGTCGGTGATAATGCCCTACGATGATGCCGATGCAGTAACGCCTCTGATCGACTCCGGTCAGATCAACTATCCCGTGGTAGCGGATAGCGATGGCAGTATCAGCAGCGCCTTTCCAAACGTCCGTTTCACACCAACAACATTCCTGATTGACACAACCGGACAGATTGTCTGGCGCCACACAGGACAACTGGATTCCGCTAAGTTGCGGGAAAAACTAAACACCATCGAGTAGAAAGCGCAGTACCAGCACGGGCACCGACGGGAGCGGTGCGCGTGGATCCGGCCGGCAATCCCGTAACCCGCGCCGGAGGGTCAATCTGCTGCGTCGGAAAACAGCAACGGCGCCAGCTCTTCCAGCGCACCGCGATAGACATCGCGCTTGAAGAAGATCACTTTACGCATCGGTAACCAGTAATCCACCCATTCCCAACTGTCGAATTCCGGTCGATCACTGAGGTCGAGTTTGACATGAGACTCATCGCCAACCAGGCGAAGCATGTACCAGATCTGCTTTTGACCGATGCACAGTGGACTCTGGTGCTTGCGGATGTAGCGCGAAGGTAGCCGGTAGCGCAGCCAGTTCCGGGTACAGCCAAGGATTTCCACGTCATCTTTTGACAGGCCCGTTTCTTCTTCAAGCTCTCTGAACATCGCCTGCTCAGGCGTTTCTGACCGCTTGATACCGCCCTGGGGGAACTGCCAAGAGTCTTTTCCAGACCTCCGGGCCCAGAATACTTTTTCGCTGCCATCGCTCAGGACGATACCGACGTTGGGTCTGAATCCATCAGAATCAATCATGCTGGTACCGTTAGTTTCTCGTTATGCTTAAGGATTCTTCCACAAACCCTGCAGCGCTTCAACGCACTGATTCAAGATCGCTTGCCAAAGAACCTGTTGTCGCTGCTAAAACTAACGGTCATTTTGCTGCGCAACTAAAATACCAGGCCGCTGCAGACGCAACGGCAAGCGGCTCAGCCCTTTGGCAAAGTAACGCCACGCTGGCCCTGATATTTCCCCTGCCGATCCGCATAGCTGGTTTCACACACCTCGTCGGACTCGAGAAACAGCATCTGCGCAACCCCTTCGTTGGCGTAGATGCGGGCTGGCAGCGGCGTGGTATTGGAAAATTCCAGCGTAACGTGACCTTCCCACTCAGGCTCAAGCGGCGTCACATTAACGATAATGCCGCATCGCGCATAGGTTGACTTGCCAAGACAAATGGTCAGTACATTGCGAGGAATTCGAAAGTACTCGACCGTCCGGGCCAGCGCAAACGAATTGGGTGGAATAATACAGACGTCACTTTCCACATCGACAAAACTGTTGGTGTCGAAGTTTTTCGGATCAACGATGGCATGGTTGATATTGGTGAATATCTTAAATTCCGCCGCGCAGCGAACGTCATACCCGTAGCTCGATGTGCCGTAGGAAATCACGTGCTCCTGCCGGGCGTTTTGTCGCACTTGTCCGGGCTCGAACGGAGAGATCATTCCGTGCTGCTCAGACATTGTGCGAATCCAGCGGTCAGACTTAATTGCCATATCAACTATCTTGTCAGGTGGACTGAATTACAATATTGGGGAAGCTGGCACTGTAATCCTTGGCCTGCCTGGCCAGTGCTGCTGCGGTCTTGCGCGCGATATCACGGTAGTTCAGCGAAATCGCACCTTCCGGATCACTGACCACAGTAGGCTTACCGCCGTCCACCTGCTGCCGGATCGACATATCAAGCGGCAGTGAACCAAGCAGGTTGATATCATAATCTTTAGCCATTTGCGCCCCGCCTCCGGTACCGAAAATGTGCTCTTCGTGACCACACTCGCTGCATACATGTGTGCTCATGTTTTCGACAATACCCAGAATCGGCACTTCGACTTTTTCAAACATTTTCAGCCCCTTGCGGGCATCGAGAAGCGCGATATCCTGTGGGGTGGTTACAATAACAGCGCCACTGACCGGTACTTTTTGCGCAAGTGTCAGCTGCGTATCACCGGTACCGGGTGGCAAATCGATGACCAGATAGTCGAGATCCGACCAGTTGGTATCGTTGAGCAACTGCTCAAGAGCCTGCGTCACCATCGGGCCGCGCCAGATCATCGGGGTTTCCTCATCGATCAGAAACCCGATCGACATGGTCTCAATACCGTAATTGCACATCGGCTCTATCGATTTACCGTCAGCCGATTCCGGCTGGCCGGACAACCCCATCATGCGAGGCTGGCTCGGACCATAGATATCCGCATCGAGCAGACCCACGTTAGCGCCCTCTGCCGACAGTGCCAGCGCCAGGTTCACCGAGGTTGTCGATTTACCCACCCCGCCCTTACCGGACGCCACTGCAATGATGTTCTTTACATTGGCCATGCGCTTCACGCCGTGCTGAACCGAATGCGCTGTTATTTTGCTGGAGAAATTAAACTGAGCCTCTTCGACTCCGTCCAGTGCCCCCAGCAGCGGGGCCAGCTCGCCGACCAATTCTTCGTGATACCCATTACAGGGGTAAGGCATCACCAGATCGACGGTCACCTGGCCTCCGTCAATTCGAACGTCATTTATGCATTTCAGCAGATTCTTGCCGGTGTAACGATCTGTAAAGCCAGCCATCGCTTGCTCGACAGCCGCGCGATCAACATTTGCCATTGATTCCAACCTCCGCGTCAGCGGTTTAAGTAACAATGTCGCAATGATACACCAGCGCTGTTGCAACAGGTGCCCGGCTTGCGCAATTCATGAGGATTTGTTAGCTGCTCGAACAGCGGCTGATCGACGGGTCGCCACCCCGGGCCGGAAATCTGTCGATCAATTGTGCGTCCTGACCCTGATAGCCAACAAGTGTCTCCGCCATACGACGTTTAGACGCTATACTTTGTGCCCCCGTCCACCCCAGCCTATTCGACATGACCGATACAGCAACAGCACCGCAAAATACCCCGCGGGACATCCTGGTAACCAGCGCATTACCTTACGCCAATGGATCCATTCATATTGGTCATATGGTCGAGTACATCCAGACTGATATCTGGACACGTTTTCAACGCATGCGCGGCCACAATGCGGTCTGGGTCTGGGCTGACGATGCCCATGGCACCCCGATCATGCTGCGCGCACAGAAGCTTGGTATTGAGCCGCAAGCCCTGATCGATGACATGAAAAAAGAGCACGAAAGCGATTTCATCGACTTCCAGCTCAGCTTCGACAACTTTCACACAACACACTCCCCGGAAAACCGCGAGTGTGCAGAACTGATCTATCAACGGCTGAAAGCCGGCGGCCATATTGTTACGCGCACCATCGAGCAACTGTTTGATCCACAGGCCGATATGTTTTTGCCCGATCGCTTTGTTGTCGGCACCTGTCCCAAGTGCGGTACCGAGGATCAGTACGGCGACGCTTGTGAAAATTGTGCCACCACCTACGATGCGACCGAACTGCTTAATCCGCGTTCCGTCGTCAGCGGCGCGGAACCGATCAAAAAAGATTCAGAGCAGTATTTTTTCAAGCTCAACAACTTTGAAACCATGCTGAAAGAATGGACAACCGGCGACCAGCTGCAATCCGAGATCAGCAATAAGCTGCAAGAGTGGTTTGCCGATGGCCTGCAGGACTGGGATATCTCTCGCAACAAGCCCTACTGGGGATTTGAAATCCCCGATGCACCGGGCAAGTATTTTTATGTGTGGCTTGATGCACCGATTGGCTACATGGCCAGTCACAAGCATTTGCTAGGCGACAATCAGGCCGAGTTTGATCGCTACTGGAAGCCCGACAGCAAAACAGAACTGGTGCATTTTATCGGCAAGGACATCGCTTATTTTCACACCTTGTTCTGGCCCGCGGTACTTGAGGGCGCCGGCTTTCGAAAACCAACGGCGGTGCACTGCCACGGCTTTTTAACCGTCAATGGGCTAAAGATGTCCAAGTCACGCGGCACGTTTATCAAGGCGCGTACCTACCTCAACCATCTGCAGCCCGAATACCTGCGCTACTATTTTGCCGCCAAGCTGAATAACAAAGTTGAAGACATAGACCTCAACCTTGAGGACTTTGCCGCCCGGGTAAACTCCGACCTGGTCGGTAAGGTGGTTAACATCGCCAGCCGCTGCGCCGGTTTTATTACCTCGCGCTTCGATGGTGTGCTGGCCGACGCCTTATCTGATGAGGCGCTTTTTGCCACATCGGTCGAGGCAGGCCACTCAATCGCCGCCGCCTATGACAACCGCGAATACAGTCGTGCGATCAGGGAGATCATCGCGCAGGCCGACCTCGCCAACCAGTACATCGCAGAACACGCACCGTGGACCCTGATCAAGCAACCCGGAAACGAGCGGCAGGTGCACGAAATCTGCACGCTCGGTATCAACCTGTTTCGCAATCTGGTCATTTACCTGAAACCGGTGCTGCCATCAATTGCCACCCAAACAGAAGCCTTTCTGAACAACGAACCCTATCAGTGGGCTGATGCCGGCACGCCATTGCTTAACCACCCGGTAAATAAATTTAAACCGATGATCAAGCGCATTGAAGCCGAGGCCATCGAAGCCATTGTCAGCGACTCCAAAGATGATCTCGAAAAAGAAAAGGCGGCCACCGCTACCGGGCCTCTGGCCGACGACCCTATTGCCGACGAAATTGAATTCGACGACTTCGCCAAAATCGATCTGCGTGTGGCCACTATCGTCGAGGCCAGACAGGTAAAAGGGGCTGACAAACTCCTGCAGCTGACCCTCGACCTGGGCGGCGAACAGCGCAACGTCTTTGCCGGCATTAAATCCGCCTACGATCCAGACACTCTGATCGGCCGCAAGACCGTCATGGTGGCAAATTTAAAACCCCGTAAAATGCGTTTCGGAATGTCAGAGGGAATGGTGCTGGCAGCAGGGCCTGGAGGCAGTGATCTGTTTGTACTGTCCCCTGATGAGGGCGCAGAAGCCGGCATGCGGGTCAAATAAGCAACAACGAAATGGCCGACCTGCTGCTGATACTAGCCACCACCATACTGGTGAACAACTTCGTGCTGGTGCATTTTCTCGGCCTGTGCCCGTTTATGGGAGTATCGCGCAAACTGGAAACAGCGCTGGGCATGGGGCTGGCAACCACCTTTGTACTGACACTGGCATCGGCCACCAGTTTTTTATTGAACACATGGGTGCTGGTACCGCTTGAACTGGACTACCTGCGACTGATCTGCTTTATTTTGATCATTGCCGGCCTGGTGCAATTTACCGAGTTGTTTGTGCGCAAGGCAAGTCCATTGCTGCATAATATTCTGGGTATTTTTCTGCCATTAATCACCACCAACTGCGCTGTTCTGGGTGTCGCCTTGTTAAGCACACGACGCAACGAAAGCTTTTTGAGCGCCTCCCTGTACGGATTTGGTGCAGCGCTGGGCTTTACCCTGGTGTTGATTCTATTTTCTGCAATGCGGGAACGCATGGATAAAGCCGATGTCCCCGCCCCGTTTAAAGGCAGTGCGATAGCGCTGTTAAGTGCAGGTTTTATGTCACTGGCTTTTATGGGCTTTGGCGGCATGGCGTAACCCGCGCAACTGCCGCAGCTTTGAACACACGATAAAACATGACCGGCATTATTCTTCTTACCCTGCTTGCAGCCGCCACCGGTGCCCTCCTCGGCTACGCCGCCTCCTGGTTCGAGGCTGATGCTGATTCACTCGTGAACAGAATTGACGCGATCCTGCCGCAAACCCAATGTGCACAATGCGGTTATCCGGGCTGCCGGCCCTATGCCGAGGCGATTGCAAACTCACAGGCCGGTATTGATCAATGCCCACCCGGTGGTGCCGATGGTGTCGCCGCTCTGGCGAACCTGCTGGGCCGTGATGTGATTCCACTCAACCCGCACTACGGCGAAGAAAAACCCGTCGCACTGGCATTTATCAGAGAGCCGGAGTGCATCGGCTGCACGCTGTGTATTAAAGCCTGTCCGGTAGATGCTATCGTTGGCGCCGCCAAGCTTATGCATACGGTTATCGCCGATCACTGCACCGGCTGCGAACTATGCCTGCCCCCCTGCCCGGTCGATTGCATCGACTTAATTGTACCGCAGAACACAATCAGCCACTATCATGGGCAAATCTCTTGAATGCTATCTCTGAAAAATTCGCCATGCATGGTGGATTGAAGCTGCAGCATCGGCCCGCCTCTGATATAGAAACCCTGCCAACACCGCCAACCCTGCGGATACCGATACAGCAGCATCAGGGACCCGCGGCCCCGGTAATCGTCACGGTTGGCGAGAGCGTTGTCTGCGGGCAGCCTTTATCGATGAGTACGGATCTGCGTCAGGTTCCGGTTCACGCAAGTTTGGGTGGAACAGTAACCGATATCTCCCGTACAGATATCACCATCACCACCAACGACAGCTGCGCCACATGGCAGCCATGGCAGGCATCACCGCTGCCGAATCCGCACACGCAGCAAAGCTACATTAACCATTTCCATCAACGTGGTTTGGTCGGCCTTGGCGGTGCCTGCTTTCCAGTGGCCGCTAAGATAGATGCACATAAAAATACCACACCGACACTGGTTATAAACGCAGCCGAGTGCGACCCGGATATTTGCTGTGACGAGGCACTGTTGCAACAGTGTGGCGCTGCTGTCTTCGACGGTGTAGCTATAGCAATGCAGGCGACTGCCGCAAGCCGCTGTGTTGTTTTTATCGAGCAAGGAAAAAAAACGGACACAGCTGCTATGCAAAAGCTAGTCAGTGATGCAGGCTTGCACAATACCGACGTCGTTGCAGTACCGGCTATTTATCCAAGTGGTGCTGAAACCCAGATGTTATCGCATGTATCCGGTCAGAGGGTCGCTCGCAACTCATACAACACCAGCCCGCCAATGATTAGCTTTAACATTGGTACCTGCTACGCAATGAGCCAGTCGATTGCTGCCGGGCAGCCGTTAGTCGCACGAATCACTACCGTGATCGACCACAACAGCCGCGCACGTAACTTTTCTATACCGATCGGCACACCTCTGTCGCATCTGGCAGCAAGCCTGGGATTACCAGACACGACAGCCCTGGAAATTTTTTCAGGCGGTAGAATGATGCGCCGTGAAATAACATTGAATTCCGTTGTGACCAAATCGCACAACTGCATAGAGTTTACCGTGGCACAACCGCCGGTGTCTGTTCGCGAATGTATTCGATGCGGCTTGTGTGCCGACGCCTGCCCTGAAAAACTTCAACCTCAGCAGCTATACATCAACGCAAAAGCCCATAACGAATCGGCGCTTGTCGCGCTCAATCTAAATTCATGCATTGAGTGCCGGTGCTGTGACCATGTCTGTCCGAGCAAGCTGCCACTGACGGCACTGTATCAACAGGCAAAAACCGACTTAGCGGTCAAACACCGGAGCAAGCTGGACGCCGACATCGCCAAGCAGCGGTTCGACAAACGCGCGTTGCGCCTGCAGCGACTGGAAGCACAGAAAGCCGACAGACTTGCGGCAAAGAAAGACACTCTTAGCAATAAAAAGTCAACCAGCACACTCAATAAAAAGCAGCTGATTGAGCAGGCACTGCAACGCGCTCAGGCAAAGAAACAGCACATCGCAGCGCCCGCTTCCCCAACCAACCGGGAAGCGGACCAATGACCGCGCCGCTGCAGCCGGAAAGATTGCCGGCTGATACCGCACATCTGATGCAAACGGTGCTGATCGCACTGACTCCCGGGGTGATTGTTTTTGTCTACCACACCGGCTGGGGCGGCATCTTCAACCTCGCTGTGGCAGTGATTTCAGCGTGTGTTGCGGAGGCTCTGGCCTTGCACCTGAGAGGCCGCGATGCCGGCAATGGCCTGAGTGACTACTCCGCAATTGTCACAGGCGTACTGATCGCACTCTGCCTTCCGCCGTTGCTGGCCTGGTGGATACCCGCGCTTGGCGCTCTGTTTGCGATTCTGCTGGCCAAGCACGCCTACGGCGGACTGGGACACAATATCTTCAACCCTGCAATGGCGGGCTATGCTTTACTGCTGGTGAGCTTTCCACGTGACCTCGGCATCTGGCTGACACTGCCTGACGCATTCAACACGACACTGGCATTCGCCATTGAGCGCGCATTCAATGGCGGACTGGTGAACTATCCTTTATGGGATGCCATCACCGGTGCCACCGCACTGGATCTGTACCGGGATCTGTCACTGCGTCCAGAGCCTCTGACTGACGCCCTCTACGGCACCACCGGAACCTTCGGCGCTTTGCACAGTGAATGGCTTAACCTCGCGTATCTGGCTGGCGGCCTGTGGCTGATGTACAAACACATTATCAGCTGGCACATACCGCTGCTGATTATCGTCTCACTGGCTACCTGCATACTTATAGATTCAGCGTTCAACAGCACACACATCGGAGCAACTCTGGGCTTGCAGGTATTTGGTGGTGCGACCATGCTGGGCGCTTTTTTTATTGCCACTGATCCGGTCAGCGCCGCGAGCAGCAAGCGCGGCCAGATACTCTATGCGGTCGGCATTGGTGTGCTGGTGTATTTGATCAGGCGCTATGGCGGCTACCCGGATAGCATTGCGTTTGCGGTACTCATCATGAACTGCTGCGTACCGTTGATTGACCGCCTCGACCCCTGGTGGCAAGGCGGCAAAAAACCATGAAGCGACGGTGGCTCGCGAACCGGCAGTCAATGGTGCTCGGCACGTTTGCGCTGATCATTGCCTGCGCACTGACGGCGATCAACAGCTTTACCCGCCCGGCGATCAACAACAACCGACAGCTGCAACTAGATAGACAACTGACTGAAGTACTGCCGCACCAGCAGCACGACAATCAACTACAGCGCAACCCAAAAACACTGGTCGACCCGATCAGCGGCGAGACCCGGACCCTGTATGTCGCGACAAAAAACAATCAGCCGGTTGCTGCTGTGATAACCGCTTTGGCACCCGATGGCTACTCTGGCGACATCACTCTGCTGGTGGGGATACTTGCCGACGGCAGCCTCAGTGGCGTTCGTGTCACACACCATAGTGAGACACCCGGACTGGGCGATGATATAGAGCTGGCAAAATCCGCCTGGATTCTTCAATTTGATGGCAAGTCTCTTTCGCAACCTGTTCGCTGGGCGGTGCGGCGGGACGGTGGCGACTTTGACCAACTGACAGGGGCGACTATCACGCCACGCGCTATTGTGCGAGCAGTGCACCGGACTTTGACTTTTTTCCACACCAATAAGCAACAGATATTTTCCCCATGAGCAATCAGCAGTCAGGCAATCTGCAAAGCATCTGGATAGATGGACTCTGGCGCAACAACCCGGCGCTGGTGCAATTGCTCGGGCTGTGTCCATTGCTTGCGGTGAGCAATTCAACCATCAACGGGCTCAGCCTGGGACTGGCAACCATGGCAACGCTGATCATTTCCAATGTATCGGTGTCGGCCACAAGACACTGGCTGATCAGTGAAATCCGTATACCGGTGTTTGTTCTGCTTATTGCCGGTATAGTCACTTCAATCAGCCTGCTGATGAATGCCTTCACCCATCAGTTGTATCTGAGCCTCGGCATTTTTATCCCGCTGATTATCACCAATTGCACCATACTGGCACGCGCCGAAGCTTATGCTTCCCGTCAGCGGATCATCCCTGCCGCTTTAGACGGCCTTGCCATGGGACTAGGCTTCGCGCTGGTATTGACCGCACTGGGTGCGCTTCGAGAGCTTATCGGTACGGGCCATTTACTGGCTAACGCTGACCAATTGTTCGGCGCTATGGCAAGTGACTGGCGTATCAGCCTTCCAGACAGCTATCGAGGTTTGCTGGTCGCGATACTGCCCCCGGGTGCATTTATACTGCTTGCGCTGCTACTGGCGGCAAGAAATATAATTGAGCACAGGCGCGAAGCCTTGCAAAACAAGGCAGACGATTCAGCAACCGCCCATCAGGAAGCACACCGGTGATATTTTCTCAGGACCGCAGTAAAATTCGTCAGCACTACCTGGATGTCTGGCGCAAAGCCTGTAACAAGGAGCCACTCGATCAACTAGAGCAGTTGATCGCTGACGTGATACGCGAACACCCCGAATACCACCCGCTGTTCAGTAACCCGGATGCCGCGATTGATTCGGAATTCTACCCCGAGCATGGCACCACCAACCCGTTTCTACACATGGGTATGCACATTGCCCTTCGCGAACAAGTCGCCACCGACCGCCCGCCCGGCATCACAGATCTCACTCGCAAACTGCTGCTGCAATACCAGGACAGCCACGCCATGGAGCACGAAATGATGGAAGCGCTGGGCCAGGTGCTGTGGGACGCTCAGCGTGCCGGCAAAGAGCCCGACCAAACCGTCTACCTGGAGCTACTGCGGGAGATCACTACCCGGCGCTGAGTTACGCGACGGGTGCCACCGGCTGGTGATAGAATTTTTTCAGCAGTAGCGGCAAGGTATACATAGGCAATTGCCAGACCCCGACAAAAATAAGAAAGTGCTCACCAAAGCTGGAGCCGGCAATCGCCGCGACCACGCCCATATTGCGATATGCGCACAACAAACAGGCAGTCTTTGCATCCCGCACCCCGAGACGCAACAGCACTGCATAGGTCAGCAAGTGGGTAACAATACTAATCGCAAACGCCAGCGCAATATAGGAAAGCAATATCAACGGCTGTGCAAACAGCAGTTCCTGCACGCCATCCATCACCGATAAACCGAATATCATCAATAGCACCAGCACTGCATACGGCACGTTTTGCCTGATCAGCGCATCGGTCTGCTCGGTGATGGCACGCCGCAATAGATAAACAAACAGAAACGGCACCAGTATGAAGATCACGATCCGGTTCAGATAAACACCCATTTCAAGTCCACCGGCAGAATCCAACCCAACGCTGAGCAGCACCAACAGTGGCAGCGGCATTAACAGGGTACCGGCCAGACAAACCACCAGAGCCAGTGCATCGTTCAACCCGAACAACCGGGAAAGCGCGGTGGTGGCGGTGATTGAACTGGTGCAAAGGGTCGCCACGGCAAATATGTACCACTGATCTGACAACAGCGGATACAGTGCAAGGCTGAAAATTATCGGCAACACAACTAACTGCCAGGCCAGTATCAGCCAGCAATTGCGCTCCGTTCGGGTCACGCGAATGACCTCGGAGAAACGAATTTGTACAATGGCGAAGGTGAACAACAGAAAGATGGTCGGCATCAGCAACGGCTTGCAGATGGCAGCAATACCGGGGAACAGCACACCGATAAATATCGACGACGCCAGCAGCAAGAGCTGTCTGTCAGGCGACAAGTGGATATCGGCTAAACTTGACAGCAACGATCATCAGGCCGGCATTGTCAGTGGCGACCAGTTGCATCTTCCGCCTTTGCCAGTCCCCAGTAGACGTCGAGCTCATCAATGCTGAGGCTACTCATTTGATGACCGTCCTTCTGCACCAGCAGCTCGACAATTCTGAAGCGTTTTTCAAACTTTGCCGTTGCCCGTTTCAACGCCTGTTCGGGATCGATATTTATATGCCTGGCGACGTTGGTGGCAGCAAATAACAGATCCCCTAACTCGTCTTCTATCGCCGGGTTTATGGTGTCTGTGTAGCCGGGCTCGGCAATCGCTTCCTGTAATTCGGTAAGTTCCTCAGCGACCTTATCAACCACAGGCTCCAGGCTGCTCCAGTCAAAGCCGACACGCGCCGCTCTTTTCTGAATTTTTTCAGCACGCGTCAACGCTGGCAAAGCAACTGCCACATCGTCGAGCGCCGAGCCTGGTTTGTCTGTTTTACCGGAGCGTTCCTGCTGTTTAAGATCTTCCCAGTGCGCCTTTTGCTCAGCCTCATCGGCGAATGTCAGGTCACCAAAGACGTGCGGGTGCCGACGCACCATTTTGTCATTGATCGAACGTGCGACGTCTTCGAAGTCAAACAGCCCTTGATCATTGGCCATCTGCGCATGGAAAACCACTTGCAGTAACAGATCGCCCAACTCGTCTTGCAGGGCCGGCATGTCCCGACGCTCAATGGCATCAGCGACTTCATAGGCTTCTTCAATGGTATAGGGAGCAATCGTCGCAAACGATTGCTTGATATCCCACGGGCAGCCGGACACCGGATCACGAAGCGCTTTCATGATCTGTAGCAGTTTACGGGTTTCCTCCATGACCTTGCCGCTCTGTTGCAACCGTACGCTTTGCTAGCCGACGGGTCTAGAATTCGAGCCGGATACCGAAATGAATATTGTCGTCAAGTTCCCAGGTGAAATTTCGTTGGTCTTCCACTTCCATCAAGCGGTAGCCGATATAGGCCTTCGCCTGCGGCACCACTTCTATTGTGAACCGTGCGCCTATCTCAAGAATGGACTCAGTGTCACCAAAGGTAGTAATACCGGGCGTGAAATATCCTTCAACAGCGAGATCAATCGGGTTGTAACCTTCAGTCAAACTGATATCAAATGCACCACCAATGGCAATTGCACCCACATCCGCATTAGCCTCTTTGATTTCACCACCATAGATCTTGGCACCGAACGACAGCTTGTACGGTAAACGGGTGTTGGTTTGCGTACCAACGGCAATCAGCTTGCCATGTATAACAACATCATTGAGGTCGTTGTAAAAAATCCCGAGCGTGGCCTGACCGCCGTTTTCGATCAGTGATGATATCGGTGATAAAACTTCCAGATTGGCTGTTTCATCGCTGAACGATAGATCTAAGCCGAAAGCATGAGCCTGATTTCCAGAAATCAAACCAACTGCGACGGCGACTGGTAGTAGTTTGCGCATGGTTGTTCCATTCTTGTGAGGTATCATCCGCCAGATCACACTGCCATTCACCGGAACGGGGCGGCGGGTGATCGAGGCGGGACAGAGCCCGTATATTCGCGTGAGTGAAGCGGAAGCGGTCGGCGACTCAAAGCGGGTCACCAAAGGATGTATCGTACCGGACACACCTCCAAACTGAAACTACATAGATGACTGAGACTCCATACAATTCTGTTAGTGACGAACGGCTGGAGAAGCTGTGCCGCTGGCTGCAGGACAACCACATAACAACACAAGGCCTGACCAGCGCATCGAGCGATGCAGGTTTCCGGCGCTACTTTCGTGTACCACACGGCAGCACGACGGTAATCGCCGTTGATGCGCCACCGGAATCAGAGGACAGCCAGAGCTTCATTGATATTGCCACGCGCCTTGCAGACAGCCGGCTCAGAGTGCCGCAGATTCACTGTTACAACCTGGAAAACGGCTTTATGGTTCAGGAAGATTTCGGCCACTGCCCGATGCAGACAGTGGTCGACCACAACGATACCTCAAGCCCGGTTACTCACGATCTCTATACCAAAGCGATTGACGCAGTAATCACCATGCAGGCGCAAACCAATACTGACGGGCTACCTGGCTACACCGGTAACTTTATGCACAGCGAGCTAGCGCTGTTTTGTGAGTGGTATGTCAGCCGCCATCTGCAACGCGCACCGGACAACGAGCAGCAAAAATGTATCTCCAATGCTTTCTCCGCGATTGTCGATGTAATACTGCAGCAGCCACTGACGTTTGTGCATCGTGATTTTCACTGCCGGAACCTGATGGTTCTGCCTTCCGACAACAGCCTTGGCATCATTGATTTTCAAGGCGCTCTGCTTGGCCCGGCTACCTATGACCCGGTGTCACTGCTGAGGGATGTTTATCTCGAACTACCGGCCGGGTTTCAAGAGTCTTTTATGCAGCAACACAGACAGTCCATGCACCCGCTTCCGGACTGGCAGACCTACCAGCGATGGTTTGATTTTACCGGCCTGCAGCGGCACCTGAAAATTCTCGGGATATTTTGTCGCTTGCACTACCGCGATAGTAAATCCGACTACCTGACCCACCTGCCCGCCGTAACCAGGCAGATCCACAACGTCTTGCAGCGCTACCCTGAATTAACCGCCTTCGACAAATATTTTGCGACCATTCATCAGCAATAACACGATGAGCAATACTGCCCTGCCAAATCAGAGGTTACCCGACCGATCATGAAAGCCATATTACTTAGCGCTGGTCGTGGCGCACGGCTGCGGCCACTGACTGATCACACTGCCAAGCCGCTGGTGCAGGCAGCCGGCAGAAGCCTGATCGAATATCATCTGGACAATCTGGCCAGGGCCGGTATCAGGGATATCGTCATCAATACCTGCTGGATGGCAGATAAAATTGTGGACCAACTCGGTGACGGTTCAAACTACGGTGTGCAGATTCAATACAGCCACGAAATAAAGGCACTCGAAACTGCCGGCGGCATCGCCCGTGCGCTGCCATTGCTGGGCGACGGCTTCTTTATCGTGATCAGTGCAGATATCTGGTGCGATTTTCCATTGGCCGCTCTGACAATCCCCGACCGGGGACTGTTGGCCCATCTAATAATGGTGGCAAACCCGGATCACAACGTCACCGGCGACTTTGACCTGCAACAAAATACGCTGGTACGGGGCTCATCAAATGCGGCTGGTTTAACCTATACGGGCATTGGCGTTTATCATACAAGCTTGTTTGAGCACCTAAGGACTGATCGCGTGCCATTGCGTGAGATACTCGATAGCGCGATAGACAACAGCGTCATCAGTGGTACGTTACATCAGGGCGCCTGGTTTGACGTCGGCACCCCGGAGCGACTCAGCCAGTTGGAATCGTACCTGAATAGCAAGGCACAGGTGCGCGGTTAAAAACCACGTTTTTCCCGGGCGCGGATTCAGGTCATTTGGTGAAAAGATACCTCCTGCTCCAGCAGGGTGTCACCCTCAAACACAAAGCGGCCGGTCGCGTACTCACCGGCCAGCACCCTGGGCAACCAGATTTCATCATCAGCCCACATCTGATCATAGGGAATCGATGAAAAATCAAACCACAATGGAATTGCTTCCTCGGTCTCGGTTGGCTGACCATGATAACTCCGCGCCAGATAAACGTGCACATGAATCGAGTAACCATCGGTAAACTGAAAGCGCAGTTCGCCGCACTGTCGTGGCTCGATCACGGTAATGCAAAGCTCTTCCTGGACCTCGCGGACAGCGCACTGCAGAGATGTTTCTCCAGCATCACGCTTGCCGCCCGGGCCATTGATCTTGCCTGCCCCCAACCCGCGTTTTTTGCGGATTAACAACACTCCGCTGTCATTCACTACAAACACCAGTGTGGCTTGATGCACGGCGCACCAGTTATCGTCAATTTGCGACAAGCGGTAGTCACTGGCTGATTTTTTCACTTAAATTATTTCCGATCAACGATTGAACACGAGATGCCCCCGGCAAGGCATAAGTCGGCACCCTTTACCATCACGAATCACGGTACCACACTCTATTGCGTACTTGCGGTTGCCACTGATTCAACGCAATATTCGGCCAATCCACAATTGAGAAAAAGCATGTCACAGCACGTCATTAGTTTCCTGCAGCAACGTCGCTCAGTAGTCGCAAAAAAAATGATCAATGAAGCGCCTTCCGATGAAGCACTGCAGGCTATTCTGCAATGCGGCATTCGCGTGCCGGATCACTCCAACGTGCAACCATGGCGGGTGGTGGTACTACAGGGGGCCGCGCGCCAACGCTTTAGCGAGCAGGTTATCCTTCCAGCGGCGCGCGCCAGAGCCGACGCCGACGCCGACGCCAGTACCAGTAGCGATCTGGGTGAATCTGTCGAGCAAATTGAACTGGACCGAATGCAGCGTGGTGGCGTTGTGATTGCCGTGTTATTCAAACCGGTTATTCCACATAAGATCCCGGTGTGG